>CAXSER010000012.1:0-19944 GCA_964236315.1 uncultured Acetobacteraceae bacterium
CAGGGGCTCTGCCCCTGGACCCCGCCAAAGGCTGCGCCCTTGGAACGCATCCCTTAAGTGAAGCCGGTCCAGGGGCGGCTCGCCCCTGGCGGGTTTGGGCAGAGCCCAATCTTCCTTATCCCGCGTGCAGCGTCCGCAGCGCCGCCCCCCGCTCGAACAGCCGCAGCAGCACCCGCACCGCCCGCCCCCGCGCCCCCTCCAGCCTCGGGTCCCGGTCCAGCAGTGCGGCGGCGTCGCGCGACGCCATGTGCAGCAGCCCCTCGTCGACGGGATCGGACAGCCGGAACCCCGCGTCCCCCGACTGCCGCCGCCCCAGCAGGTCGCCCCCGCCCCGGATGCGGAAGTCCTCGTCGGCGATGGCGAACCCGTCCTCGGTGTCGCGCAGCAGGCCGAGCCTGCGCCGCATGCTCTCCGTCAGCCCGTCCTCGTGCATCAGCAGGCAGAACGACGCCGCGGTCCCCCGCCCGACCCGCCCGCGCAGCTGGTGCAGCTGCGCCAGCCCGAAGCGCTCGGCGTGCTCGATCACCATGACGCTGGCCTCCGGCACGTCGACGCCCACCTCGATCACCGTGGTCGCGACCAGCAGCCGCGTGCGCCCCGCCGCGAAATCCGCCAGCGCCGCGTCGCGCACCGGCTGCTCCTGCTGCCCGTGCGCGAGGCCGACCAGGGCGCCGAACCGCTCGCGCAGCACCGCGAACCGCACCTCGGCGGCGGCCAGGTCGGACACCTCGCTCTCGTGCACCATCGGGCACACCCAGTACGCCCGGTCCCCCCGCTCCAGCGCCCGCGCCAGGGCGTCGACCACGCTGGCCATCGTCGCCTTCGAGTGCAGCGTGGTGCGGATCGGCTGCCGCCCGGCCGGCTTGCCCGCCAGCCTGGAGACCTGCATCTCCCCCCACTGCGTGACCAGCAGCGTGCGCGGGATCGGCGTCGCCGTCATCACCAGCACGTCCGAGCGCTCGCCCTTCGCCCCGAGCTGCAGCCGCTGCTCGACCCCGAAGCGGTGCTGCTCGTCGATCACCGCGAGCCCGAGGTCGCGATACGCCACCCCGTCCTGGAACAGCGCGTGCGTGCCGACCACCATGCCCAGCCGCCCCGCCTGCAGCGCCAGCAGCACGTTGCGCCGCGCCACCCCCTTCACGCTGCCGGTGAGCAGCCCGACCGGCACCGGCGACAGCCTCGTCAGCGTCCTGTGATGCTGGCGCGCGAGCACGTCGGTCGGCGCCATCATCGCCGCCTGCGCCCCCGCCTCCACCGCGCGCAGCATCGCCAGCAGCGCCACCAGCGTCTTGCCCGACCCCACGTCCCCCTGCAGCAGCCGCAGCATCCTGCGCGGCGCCGCCAGGTCCGCGTCGATCTCGGCGAGCGCGCCCACCTGCGACTCCGTGGGCACGTGCCCGAACCGCTCCAGCGCCCGCGCCCGCAGCGTCCCGTCGCCGAGCAGCGCCCGCCCGGGCCGGTGCCGGTTCCTGTTGCGCACCCACGCGATCGCCACCTGGTGCGCCAGCAGCTCGTCGTACGCGAGCCTGCGCCGCGGCCCCGACCCCGGGATCTCCGACGGCGCGTGCAGCGCGCGCAGCGACTCGGCGAACCCCGGCCACCCCTCGCGCCGCATCAGCGCCGGGTCGTGCCACTCCGCGACCTCCGGCAGCATCGCCAGCGCCTGGCGCAGTGCCGGCCGCAGGTGCCCGCCGAACAGCCCCGCGGTGAGCGGCCACACCGCCTCCACCGCCGGCATCCGCTCCGGGTGCGACGCCGGCACCACCTGGTCCGGGTTCGCCATGGTCAGCCGCCCTGCGAACAGCTCCACCCGCCCCGACACCAGCACCTGCGCGCCGGGCGGCATCTGCCGCAGCCGCGCCTGGCTGAACAGCGCCAGCTCCGCCGTCCCCGTCTCGTCGCGCACCGTGACCCGCCAAGGCTGGCGCGACGTCGCCGGCGCGACATGCCGCACCACCTCGACGGCCAGCGTGGCGATCTCGCCGGCGCGCGCGTCGCGCAGGCTCGGCCGGTGCCTGCGGTCGATGAAGCTCTCCGGCAGGTGGAACAGCAGGTCGAGCACCCGCGGCCCGGCGGCCTTGGCCATCAGCGCGGCCACCGCCTCGCCGACGCCGCGCAGCGCGGTGACCGGCTGCAGCAGCGGCGACAGGTCCGGCTCGGGGTCGGTGGGCTGCGGCGACGACACGGCGCGGTGATAGGACAGCCGCCGGCTGGACTCAAAACCCCGCGACACGATATGGCCGTCCATGGCCCCCACCGACCCGCGCCGCCGTCGCCTGCTGTTCCGCTCCACCCACCGCGGCACCCACGAGACCGACCTGCTGATCGGCGGCTACGTGTCCCCGCGCATCGACAGCTTCACCGAGGCGGAGCTGGACGCGCTGGAGGAGGTCATGGAGCTGCCCGACGTCGACCTCGCCGACTGGCTGTGCGGCCGCAGGCCGATCCCCGAGTCGGTCGCGAGCCCGATGCTCCTGGCGATCCGGGCGGCGGCGCTGGGGTGAAGCCAGGCAAGCAAGGCCGGGCTCTGCCCGGACCCGCCAAAGGCCAGGGGCCTCTGGACACCCATCCGAAAGGAAGGCTTTTCCTCCGGGCGAAGCCCGTCAATCCCCTGCCGCAGTCCCTCCTGTCCCCGCCCGGCGGAACTCCCTCCTCATGAATGCCGGTCCAGGGGCGGCTCGCCCCTGGCGGGTCCGGGCAGAGCCCGGCCTTGCTTCCTCCCCCGCACACTCGACGGACCCGACACGATGACCGCGACGATCTACGGCGTCCCCGAGGGCTACGACGCCCTCCTCCTGGCCCGCCGCCGCGCCGAGCACACCGGCGGCCTGCTGCACGTGGCGCGCGACGACACGCGCATGGCCAAGCTCGCCGACACGCTGGCCTTCGTGGCGCCGGACGTGGAGGTGCTGCGCTTCCCCGCGTGGGACTGCCTGCCGTACGACCGCGTCTCGCCGAACGCCTCCATCGTGTCCGAGCGCATCGCCACCCTGGCCCGGCTGACGGAGGCGCAGGCCGCGCCGCGCATCGTGCTGACCACGGTCAACGCCCTGGTGCAGCGCGTGCCGCCGCAGATGGTGTTCGCCGGCGCCGCGCTCGACATCGCGCAGGGCTCGGTGGTCGAGATCGGCGCGCTGACGCTGTTCCTGGAGGCCAACGGCTACGGCCGCGCGGACACGGTGATGGAGCCGGGCGAGTACGCCGTGCGCGGCGGCATCGTCGACCTGTTCCCCGCCGGCGAGGCCGAGCCGATCCGCCTCGACCTGTTCGGCGACACCGTGGAGAGCCTGCGCCGCTTCGACCCCACCACGCAGCGCTCCACCGGCCCGGCGACCGCGCTGGTCCTGCGCCCGGTCTCCGAGGTCCCGCTCGACCGCGAAGGCATCGCCCGCTTCCGCACCGCGTGGCGCGAGATCTTCGGCCAGGCGACCACGGAGGACCCGATCTACCAGTCGATCTCGCAGGGCCGCCGCCACCCGGGCATGGAGCACTGGGTGCCGCTGTTCCACGACGCGATGGAGACGCTGCTCGACTACCTGCCGAGCCCCGCGGTGACGCTCGACCACCAGGCCGACGAGGTGCTCGACCGCCGCCTGGAGATGATCGCCGACCACCACGACGCGCGCCGCACCGTGACCCGCGAGGGCGAGGTCCCCTACCGCCCGCTGTCGCCCGAGCGCCTGTACCTCGACCGCGCGCAGTGGGACGCGATGCTCGCCCACGGCCCGCTGCTGGAGTTCAGCCCGTTCGGCAGGCCCGACGGCGCCACCGGCATCGACGCCGGCGGCCGCCCCGGCCCGGTGTTCGCCCAGGCGGCGATGGGCCCGCAGGGCGCGAGGGGTGGCGCGTCGGGCGGCTCAGGCGGCGGCCCGGCCGGCGTGGACAGCGTGTTCCGCCAGCTCGGCGCCCTGCAGGCGGGCAACGAGGCCAAGGGCCGCCGCACCCTGGTGGCCGCCTGGAGCCGCGGCTCGCGCGAGCGCATCGCCGCGCTTCTGCGCGAGAACGGCGTGCGCGCCCAGACCGCCGAGGGCTGGGCCGAGGCGCAGCGCGTCCCTGCCGGCACCGTCGGCCTGGTCACCCTCCCGCTCGACCGCGGCTTCGTGGCCGAGGGCGTGGCGGTGGTCGGCGAGCAGGACCTGCTCGGCGAGCGCATCAGCCGCCCCGCCAGGCGCCGCAAGCGCGCCGACCAGTTCATCGCGGAAGCCACGGAGATCGCCGAGGGCGACCTGATCGTGCACCAGGAGTACGGCATCGGCCGCTACGTCGGCCTGGAGACGCTGACGGTGGGCACCGCGCCGCACGACTGCCTGCGCCTCGTCTACGACAACGAGGAGAAGCTGTTCCTCCCCGTGGAGAACATCGAGCTGCTGAGCCGCTTCGGCTCGGAGACGCAGGGCGTGTCCCTGGACAGGCTCGGGGGTGCCGGCTGGCAGACCCGCAAGGCGAAGATGAAGCAGCGCATCCAGGACATGGCCGGCGCGCTGATCCGCACCGCCGCCGAGCGCCGCCTGCGCGAGGCCACCAGCATGACCCCGGCCGAGGGCGCCTGGGACGAGTTCTGCGCCCGCTTCCCCTTCGCCGAGACCGACGACCAGGCCCGCGCCATCGCCGACGTGCTGGAGGACATCGCCAGCGGCCGCCCGATGGACCGCCTGATCTGCGGCGACGTCGGCTTCGGCAAGACCGAGGTGGCCCTGCGCGCCGCCTTCGTCGCCGCCATGACCGGCGCCCAGGTCGCCGTCGTCGTCCCCACCACGCTCCTCGCCCGCCAGCATTTTCGTACTTTCACCGCCCGCTTCGCCGGCCTCCCCGTCAAGGTCGCGCAGCTCAGCCGCATGGTCACCGCCAAGGAGGCCATCGAGGTCCGGCGCGGCGTGGCCGACGGCAGCATCGGCCTCGTCGTCGGCACCCACGCCCTGCTCGCGAAGAGCATCGAGTTCGCCGAGCTGGGCATGGTGATCGTCGACGAGGAGCAGCACTTCGGCGTCACCCACAAGGAACGCCTCAAGGCGCTGAAGGCCGACGTCCACGTCCTCACCCTGACCGCGACCCCGATCCCGCGCACTCTCCAGCTCGCCCTGACCGGCCTGCGCGAGATGAGCCTGATCGCCACCCCCCCGGTCGACCGCCTCGCCGTGCGCACCTTCATCGGCCCGTTCGACCACGTGGTCGCCCGCGAGGCGATCCAGCGCGAGCGCTTCCGCGGCGGCCAGATCTTCTGCGTGGTCCCGCGCATCGAGGACCTCGACCGCATGGCCGACCGCCTGCGCCAGATCGTCCCCGACGCCCGCATGATCCAGGCCCACGGCCGCCTCGCCCCCACCGAGCTGGAGCGGGTGATGACCGAGTTCGGCGACGGCAAGTACGACATCCTGCTGTCCACCAACATCGTGGAGAGCGGCCTCGACATGCCGGCCGTGAACACGCTGATCATCCACCGCGCCGACATGTTCGGCCTCGGCGCCCTCTACCAGCTGCGCGGCCGGGTCGGGCGCGGCAAGCTGCGCGGCTACGCCTACCTGACCTGGCCGCAGTCCCACCGCCTGTCCGCCGCCGCCGCCAAGCGCCTCGACGTCATGCAGACGCTCGACACGCTCGGCGCCGGCTTCACCCTGGCCAGCCACGACCTCGACATCCGCGGCGCCGGCAACCTGCTCGGCGACGAGCAGTCCGGCCACATCCGCGAGGTCGGCATCGAGCTCTACCAGCAGATGCTGGAGGACGCCGTCGGCGACCTGCGCGCCGAGAAGGGCGCCCGCGCCCGCTCCGACCGCGAGTGGACCCCCAACATCTCGCTCGGCCTGCCCGTGCTCATCCCCGACGTCTACGTGCGCGACCTCCCCGTGCGCCTCGGCCTCTACCGCCGCATCGGCGCGCTCGCCACCGACGGCGAGGGCGAGGCGATGGCCGCCGAGCTGGTCGACCGCTTCGGCCCGCTCCCCGCCGAGGTGGAGAACCTGCTCTCCGTGGTCTCGCTGAAGCGCGAGTGCCGCGCCGCCGGCGTGGAGAAGCTGGAGGCCGGCCCAAAGGGCATGGTCGTGGCCTTCCGCGGCAACAGCTTCCGCAACCCCGCCGGCCTCGTGACTTGGCTCGGGACACGCGGCAGCACCATGCGCCTGCGCCCGGACCATAAGCTGGCGGTGGTGCGCGAGATGGGCGTCGCCGAGCGCGTGAAGCTGGCGCGCGACGTGCTGGGCAACCTCAACCGGATCGCGGGGCAGGCGAGGGCGGCCTGACGCGGGGCAGGGGAGTTCAGTCAGGAAAGCCAGCAAGTCTTCTTTTTCTGGAGAAAAAGAAGCAAAAAGACTTTGCGGATTCGGCCCGGAGCGGCGTGTCGGCCCGGCGTTCCACGCCGACGCCCGGAGTCCGTTCATCGCCTGTTATGACATCGACGATACGCTCCTGATTGGAGGGAACGCCGTCGTGTCACCCATCGCCGCCTCAGGCTTCGCGAACCCGTCGGGACGAGCGACCCCGATCCATCCCCCGCCCAGGCTGCCGGCGGACACCGCCGCCCTGACCAGCGCACATCAGGTCCTTGCAAAGGCCCAGGGCCGGGTCGACGCGGACCGTGCCGCCCACAGCCCCGATTGTGTTGCCTTCGACCAGAAGGGCCTCGACGCCGCCGCCAACGCCGTCGCTCAGGCGCAAAGCGCCGCCCAGAACCGCGCCCCGACCCAGCCTCGCCTCGGCGACACGCTTTCGGTCATTGCATAGCCTTCTGTCGACCCGGGTTCCTCACGCCCGCGAGTCACTGCAAGGCTGCCAGCCCGCAGTCGATTCAACTCAAGCCAGGACAGCCATCTCGGTTGATCAAGTAATATTCATTCAACTACACTCATTTTTAGGTCAGAAGTATCTACTAAGTTGCAACAAGCTGCGGGCATGAACTTAGCACTCTCTAGATAAATGCTCGCGGGATATCAAGTAGAGCATGTCTGGTACCCTGGGTATCACTTGTAAAATCATAAACGCCCTGAGTGCCTTGATCACTGCAGAGTGTTGAATGCACCTCTGCTTTACAGCCAAAGGAGCTTTATCAAGCTCCTCAGACGTTCCACATACGGTGTTGCACACTGCTTTAGCCGATAGGATCAACGCTTCAACTGAACTGCAAGAGTCTAGATTTGCTCTGTCATAAAACAGCCCGAAATCAGTACATTCCAAGTACCACTAAGTAACGGCTCGTCAAGACTATGAGTCTGAAACGCCTCTCTTGCCGGGGTAGGTCCGAGTCGCTCTGAAAACTTGTGCATGTACCCAGCCATTTACAGACATGCCAAGAAATGTTGCCAAGTCTAGGGTGGAGACGTGAGTACGCCTCCCACCTAGATCGGCATCCGCTTCCCATTCAGCGGCTCAGCCCGCGCCAGCGCCTCCGCCGGCAGCGTGACCCGCCTGTCCCCACTCCCCGCCGCGACCCTGACGCCGGACGCCTGCGTCCCCCGCAGCAGCGCCGCCACGAACCCGCGCCCCCACGCCACCGCCGACGTACCCTCGATCGCGCCCCACAGCGCCTGCCATCGCTCCTGCCGCTCCGCCAGCGACATCGACAGCGCCTGGTCCAGCGCGTCCGCCAGCTCGTCCGGATCGTGCGGGTTGACGAGGATCGCCGCCGTGAGCTGCTGCGCCGCCCCCGCGAAGCGCGACAGCACCAGCACGCCCGGGTCCTGCGGGTCCTGCGCCGCGACGTACTCCTTGGCCACGAGGTTCATCCCGTCGCGCAGCGGCGTGACGTAGCCCACCCGCGCCTCGCGCATGAACCCCGCCATCGACTCCCGCGACCCCCCGTGCGCCAGCAGCCGCAGCGGCGTCCAGTCCGCCTCGCCCCACTCGGAGTTGATCGCCCCCGCCTCGTGGTCGATCGCCAGACGCAGCTCGCGGTACGCCGAGACGTCCTTGCGGCTCTCCGCCGCGATCTGCAGCAGCGTCGCCCGCCTGCGCCAGTCCGGCCGCGTCTCCAGCAGCCGGCGGTACCCCGCGAGCCGCTGCAGCAGCCCCTTGGTCGGGTCCATGCGGTCCACGCCGAGCACGAGCCGCTGCCCCTGCAGGCTCCGCCGCAGGCGCTCCGTCGCCGGCGTGCGCCACGCCTCGTCCGCGGTGCGGGCGAACTCGCGCGCGTCGATCTCCACCGGGAACGCACCCAGCCGCACATGCCGGTCCGCGACCAGCAGTCCGCCGTCGACGCGCACCGCGCCGCCGAGCCGCTGCGCCGCACTGGCGAAGTTCTCCACGTCGTTGGGCGTCTGGAACCCGAGCAGGTCGGCCGCCAGCAGGTCGCGCACCAGGGCGCCTGCCTCGGGCACGCTGGCCAGCATGTCAGGCCCGGGGAAGGGGATGTGCAGGAAGAAGCCGATCGGCGCGCGCACGCCGCGCGCGCGCAGCATCGCCGGCATCGCCATCAGGTGGTAGTCGTGCACCCAGATCACGTCGGTCGGCCGCAGCAGCGGCACCAGCGCCTCGCTCAGCCGCTCGTTGACCTGGCGGTACACGGTGGCCGCGCGCCGGTCGTAGACCATGTGCTCCGGCATCGAGTGCAGCAGCGGCCACAGCGTGCCGTTGGAGAACTCGTTGTAGTAGCGCTCGTGCTCGTCGCGCGTCAGGTCGACGGTGGCGTACTGGATCGCCTGGTCCTCGACGATGCCGACCTGTCGCGGCGCGTCGTCGCAGACCTTGCCGCTCCAGCCGAACCAGACGCCGCCGCGGCGCTGCATCAGCCCGTGCAGCGCCACCGCGAGACCGCCGGCCTGGGCCCCTGCGCCGCCGGGCACGGGAACCCGGTTCGACACGACGACAATCCGGTTCATCAGACCTCCAGCACCGCCACCGGCAGGCTGCCCAGGACGTCGGCCACGGCGAGCCGCTCGGCCACCGTCCCGTCCAGGCCCCCGCCACCCAGGACGTTCCTCGCCCCGCGCCCGACGAGGCTACGCGGCAGGACCACCTCGGTTCCGTGCCACGCCTGCGGCTCGACCAGCGGCGTCGCCCCGACCCCCGCCGCCACCGAGAGCCGCGTCACCACGACGACCGCCGCGGCCTCCCCCTCGGTGCGCGCGAACGCCAGCACGTGCTCGGCGAGCGGCCCCTCCACCTTGAGCGGCACGTACGCCCCCTCGGTGAACAGCCCCGGCATCCGCGCCCGCAGCGCCAGCACCCGCGCGATCACCGCCTGCTTGACCCGCCCGTCGTGCCACCCCGCCATCAGCTCCTCCGGCGCGACACCCGCCGCCAGCGACGCCTCGCGCGCGGCGAAATCCACCGGCCGCCGGTTGTCCGGATCGACCAGCGACAGGTCCCAGTACTCCGCCCCCTGGTAGAGGTCGGGGACGCCCGGCGCCGTCATGCGCAGCACCGTCTGCGACAGCCCGTTCAGCGCCCCGGCCGGGGCGATGCGCGCGACCAGCGCCGCGATCTCGGCACCCACGTGCGCCGCCCGCTCCGGGTCGAGCACGCCGGCGAGGAAGTCGCGGCACGCCTGCTCGTACGCCTCGTTCGGCACCGACCAGCCCGAGCGCCGCTTGCCCTCGCGCAGCGCCTTCTCCAGCCACCCCTCGACGCGCGTGCGCAGCGCCGCCAGCCCCTCCGCGTCGCGCGGGTCGAGGTCGAGCGGCCACGCGCCGACCAGCGTCTGGTAGATCATCAGCTCGTCGCAGGCGTCCGGCGCCGCCCCGTCCTCCAGGTCGCGCCTCAGCGGCGCGTTGAGCCGCATCCAGCGCGCGGTCGCCGCCTCCCACTCCCCGGGGATCTCCGAGAGCACCGCGAGCCGGATGCGGTTGTCCTCGCCGCGCTTGTGGTCGTGCGTCGCCGTCGCCAGCAGGGCGCGGGGGAAGCGCTTCTGCCGCTCCTTGTTGATCGCGTGGAAGGCTGCCGGCGCCAGCGCGAACTGCGACGGCTCGCTGCCGACCTCGTTGCGCGAGATCAGCCGCCCGAAGCGGTAGAACGAGGTGTCCTCCACCGATTTCGCCGCAGTCGGCGACGAGAGCTGCTGGAACCTGACCATGGCGCGCAGCCGCTCGCGGCGATGGCTGCCCGCGGGCACGGAGCGCAGGTCCTCGCCCGACAGCCACCCCGCCACCAGGTCGAGCAGCTTCGTGCCCGTCGCCGGCACAGTGCGCCGCGCGCCCGCCACCGCCCAGTCCATCGCCTGCCGGTCGGTGTCGCTCAGCCCGCCCGGCCCGGCATAGACGCGATACACCCGGAAGTGCACGAGGATCTCTGTCAGCACGCGCTGGATCGCGGTGACCGTGTAGTCGCGCGTCTTCAGGTCGCGCCGCGCGATGCGGTGTAGCGCCACCGAGGTCGCGTACAGCTCCGACGCCAGGCTGTCGCGCAGGATCTGCCGCCGCGCCGGGCGCGCCTCCTCCTCGAAGTGCCCGGTGCGCCCGGTCTGCGCGACCCACAGCGCGGTCAGCGGCGCCTCGCCCGCCGGGTCGTGCAGCACCGCGCTCACGTCGTTCATGAAGTCGTAGCCGGTCGTGCCGTCCGTCAGCCAGTCCACCGACAGCCGCTCGTGCGTGGCCAGGATCTTCTCGATCCAGATCACCGGCTGCGCGTGCGACAGCCCCGCCGGCCGCTGCGCCGTGAGCGCATCCAGGCGCCGGCGCAGCTTGCGGCAGTACTCGCGCGGCGCCGCCAGCCCGTCGACGTGGTCGATGCGCAGCCCGTCGATCAGCCCCTCGGCATACAGGGCAAACACCGTCTGGTGCGTGGCGTCGAACACCGGCGCCAGCTCCGCGCGGATGCCGGCAAGCCCGTTGACGTCGAAGAACCGGCGCCAGTTGATCTCGTCCGACGCCGCCCGCCACCACGCCAGCCGGTAGTTCTGCCGCTCCAGCAGCCGGTGCAGCCGCTCTCGCCCCGCGGGGTCCTTCGCGTCGTAGCCGCGCAGCGCCTCGTGCGTGGCCTCCACGTTCTCCGGCAGCCTCAGCGCCTCGTGCAGCCCCGCCGCCGCCTCGCGCATCTCCGCCCGGTTGCCCGTCGGCAGGTCCGCGAACGCGCGCGCCACCTCCTCCAGCTGCCCGCCCTCGGTGAGCAGCACCGCCGCATAGTCGCGCGGACTGACCGGGAACCTGTTGCCGAAGTAGTCGACGTACAGCTTGCCCAGCCCCTCGTCGAGGTTGAGCGTCAGCTCGCCCGCCTCCAGCGCCTCGCCGTACGCGCTGCCCAGGAACGGCGCCAGCATCCGCCCGCGCAGCGTGGGATCGGGCGGGTCCCAGTCGATGTCGAACGTCTCGGCATACGGGCTCGCGCGCCCCCACTCCAGCACGTCCTGCCACCAGTCGTTCTCGCCGGTGCCGACGCCCATGTGGTTGGGCACGATGTCCAGGATCAGCCCCATGCCGTGGCGGCGCAGCTCGGCGACCATGCGCTCCAGCGCCGCACGCCCGCCCAGCTCCGGGTTGATCGCGTTGTGGTCGATGATGTCGTAGCCATGCGTCGAGCCCTTCCGCGCCTGCAGCAGCGGCGACGCGTACAGATGGCTGATCCCCAGAGTGTCGAAATACGGGACGAGCGCGGTGGCGTCGTCCATGGTGAAGTCCTTGTGGAACTGCAGCCGCGCCGTCGCCGACAGCGGCTTCATCCCGGGCATCCCGTTCGTGCTCATGAGCTGGTCCTGGATCCGCCGCGTCGTGCGGCATCGAGCGCGCGCAGCCGTGCGGCCGCCGCAGGTGTGTCGAGCAGCGTCGCCGCCTCGCCGGGCAGGCGCCGCTGCCAGTTCGGGTGGCCCTCGGTGGTCCCGGGCAGGTTCGGCTGCTCCACCAGCGCCAGCGCGTCCTCCACCGGCAGCATGACCAGCTCGCTGGCAGCGCCGCCGACATGCACGCACGCCGCATCCGCCACCGCGCCGCCGTCCTCGTCGCCGGGTGCGTCCCCGTGCGCCGCCCCGCTGGCCGTCATCGCGTCCCACAGCTCCACGCGGTCGCGCGCCCGCTCGTCGCGCTCCCTGCCCTCGTCGCGCACCAGGTCGAGCCTCGCGCGCCAGTCGATGTCGCGCCCCCGCCACCACCCCGCCACCGTGGCGAGATCGTGCGTCCCCGTCATCGCCGACGCCTCCCGCGTCCACCGCGACGGCGGCACGAACCTCTCCGACTTGTCCCGCTCGAACCACAGCACGCGCATGCCGTCCACGCCCGCGTCGCGCAGCCGGTCCTGGAACCCCTCCGGCACCGTGCCGAGGTCCTCCGCCAGCACGATCGCCCGGTGCCGGACGCTCTCCAGCGCGATCAGCCGCAGCAGGTCGCGCTCCGGGAACTGCAGGTAAGCGCCGTCCTTCGAGCTGGCCCCCTCCGGCACCACCCACAGCCGGTGCAGCCCGAGCCCGTGGTCGATGCGCACGCCCCCGGCATGGCGCAGCGCCGCGCGCAGCATCTCCAGGTACGCGCCGTACCCCCGCTGCGCCAGCCCGCGCGGCGAGAACGCCGCCAGCCCCCAGTTCTGCCCGTCCCGGCTCATCAGGTCCGGCGGCGCCCCCACCGTCATGCCCAGCAGCGTCTCGTCCTGCCGGCTCCAGCAGTGGCTCCCCCCGGGATCGGTGCCCACCGCGAGGTCGGAGATCAGCCCGATCGCCATGCCCGCCCGCTTCGCCGCCGCCTGCGCGTCCGCAAGCCCCCGGTCCGCCGCGAACTGCATGTAGGCGTGCGCCGTCACCTCCGCCTCGTGCGCCTGCGCGAACGCCTGCACCGCGGGCGAGCCCGGCGAGCGGAACGCCTCCGGCCAGTCGCGCCAGTACCAGGCGTGCCCGTCCGCCAGCATGTGCGCGTGGATCGCCTCGAACCGCGCGTGCTGCTCCAGGCTGTCGCCCTCCGCCGCGCGCCACGCCTCGAACGCCCCCCGCGTCCCCGCGTCCATCCCCGCGAACGCGTCGCGCAGCGCCGCCAGCCGTGCCCGCCCCGCCACCGGCCAGTCCACCAGCTCCGCCGCCGACAGCGCCGCCGCCGCCCCGCCGCCGAAATCCAGCGGCGCATGCAGCACGTTCAGCGCCACGCGCGAGGACGGCGAGTACGGGCTGAACCGGTCCGGGTCGGCGGAGAACTGCGCGTGCACCGGGCTGATCGTCACCGCGTCCGCGCCGTGCGCCGCCGCGTGGCCCACGAACGCCGCCAGCGCCGCGAAATCCCCGATCCCCCCGTCGCCCTCGCGCCGCAGCGCGTAGAGCTGCACCGCGATCCCCCACGCCGACCGCCCCCCGGTCGCGTCCCCCACCGTGAAGCACCGCGCCGGCGCCACCGCCACCACGGTGCGCGCCTCGCCCAGCGTGACCGCGTGGTACCCCGGCTCCAGGATCGCCGGCAGCGTGCAGCCCGCGCCGTCCGCCTCCGCCTGCCCCTCGAAGCGCCGCCCGTCCTCCAGCACCATCGCGTAGCGCCCCGCCGCCACCGGCAGCCGCACGCGCTCCCCCGCCACCGCCGTCACCAGCGGCGCCAGCGTCCGCCCAGCCTCCTCCAGCGCCGCCCGGCTCTCCTCCACCGCGCGCGCGTCCCCCGCCTCCAGCCCCAGCGAGCGCAGCACCGCGCGCAGCGTGTCCTCGCCGACCGCGTGCTCCTTGCCGAACGCGTCCGTCCAGCGCGGCATCACCCCCGCCTCGCGCGCCAGCCCGGCGAGCGCCGTCTCGCTCATGCGCCCGCGCCCGCCAGGAACACCACCGTGCTGCGCGCCGGCAGCGTCCCCGCCGCCGCCTTCGCCCCGTCCCCGCCATGGCTCTCGAACACGCACTCCCCGCGCGGCCCCGCCACCTCGACCGCGTCCGCGCCCAGGTTCGCCGCCACCACCAGCGTCTCCCCGTTGCCCATGCGCCACTGCGCCCGCACCGACCGCGCCCCCAGCGCCTGCGCCCCCTCGCTCACCGCGCCAGGAATCCCCGGCACGATCCGCGCCGCCCGCAGCGCCAGCAGCCGCTGGTGCAGCCCGAACACCTCGTCGCCGTCCTCGCCCGGCTCCGGCACCGACGCCTCGAACGTCGAGCGCGCGTTGGGGTCCGGAATCTTCTCCCGCGTCTCCGCGTTCTGGAACGCCGCGAAGTGCTTGAACTCCTCGCGCCGCCCCTCGCGCACCAGCCCCGCGAGGTCGTCGTTGTGGTCCGTGAAGAACAGGAACGGCGTGCGGCTCGCGTGCTCCTCCCCCTCGAACAGCATCGGGATCATCGGCGTGCTCAGCAGCAGCGCCGTGGCCGCGCGCAGCGCCTCCGGGTCCGCCAGCGCCGCCAGCCGGTCCCCCATCGCGCGGTTGCCGATCTGGTCGTGGTTCTGCAGGCAGATGACGAAGCTGGTCGGCGGCAGGTGCCCGCTCGCCTCCCCGCGCGCCTTCTCCAGGTGCGGCGAGCGGTCCCCCTGGTAGGCGAACCCCTCCGCCAGGCTGCGCGCCAGCAGCCGCGACGCGTCCTGGAAGTCCTCGTAGTACCCCTCGCTCTCCCCGGTGAGCATGACGTGCACGCAGTGGTGCCAGTCGTCCGTCCACTGGGCGTCGAACAGCGCGGACTCCGGCATCTCGCGCAGCAGCGCCGCCGTGTTGTCCTCGTTCTCCAGCACCAGGTGCACCTGCCGCCCCGGCTCCACCGCGGCGCGCAGCGCCCGGCTCATCTGCCCCAGGAACGCCTGCGGCTTGATCGCGTGCACCGCGTCGAAGCGCAGCCCGTCGACCCTGTACTCCTGCAGCCACATCAGCGCGTTCTGGATGAAGAACTGCTGCACCGGCTCCTTCCTGAAGTCGATCGCCGCGCCCCAAGGCGTGTGCTCGCCCTCGTCGAAGAACGTCGCCGCCAGCCCGTGGATGTACGCCCCGTCGGGCCCGAAATGGTTGTACACGACGTCGAGCATCACCATCAGCCCGAGCCCGTGCGCCGCGTCCACCATCGCCTTGAACAAATCCGGCGTCCCGTACGCCTCGTCCGGCGCATACGGCAGCACGCCGTCATATCCCCAGTTGTGCGCCCCGGGAAAATCCGCGACCGGCATCAGCTCGACCGCCGTCACCCCGAGCCGCGCCAGCTCCGGCAGCATCGCGCGGATGCCGTCGAACCCGCCGCACGTCCCCGGGTGCAGCTCGTACACCACCGCCTCGTGCCACGGCCGCCCCACCCACCCCGGGTTCTCCCAGGCGAAGCTGCGCGCATCCGTGACCACGCTCCAGCCGTGCACGTCGCCGTCCTGCTGGCGCGACGCCGGGTCCGGCATCTCCGTCCCGTCCGCCGTGCGCAGCCGGTAGCGCGTCCCGGCCGGGCAGCGCACGTCGAGCGCGAACCACCCGTCGCCGGCCGCGTGCATCGGCTGCGGCGCCGCGTCGCGGATCGCCAGCGCCAGCGTCTGCGCGGACGGCGCCCACACCCGGAAGCGGGTGCTGCCGTCGGGCTGCACCTGTGCGCCGATCGTCCCGGGGTGGCTGAAGGTCACGCTCATGGCCCAACTCCGAAAAAGCAAGGTCGAGGCTCTGCCTCGAACTCCGCCAAAGGCTCGCCTTTGGAATCCATCACTCAAGCATAGGGTTTCCAAAGGGCTCGGCCCTTTGGCGGGTTCGGGCAGAGCCCGACCTTGCCTGCTTCCGGCGTCACTCCGGCTCCGCCACCAGGATCATCGTCGACAGCGGCGGCAGCGTCAGCACCAGCGACGCCGGCAGCCCGTGGCTCTCCACCTCCTCCGCCCGCGCGCCGCCGTAGTTGCCCACGCCCGACCCGCCGTACCCCGCCGCGTCGCTGTTCAGCGCCTCGCGCCAGCGCCCCGCCACCGGCACGCCGACGCGATACCCGTGCCGCACCACCGGCGTGAAGTTGCACACCACCAGCACCACCGGATCGGCCTCGTCGCCACGCCTGAGATACGCGAACACGCTCTGCTCCGCGTCCTCGCGCACGACCCACTGGAACCCGCTCTCCTCGGTGTCGCGCGCGTGCAGCGCCCGCAGGTCCCGGTAGCGCGCGTTCAGGTCGCGCAGCAGCGCCTGCGCCCCCTTGTGCCTGGGATCGTCGAGCAGGAACCAGTCGAGCCCGCGGTCATGGTTCCACTCGCGGACCTGCCCGAACTCCTGGCCCATGAAGATCAGCTTCTTGCCGGGATGCGTCCACATGAAGCCGAGGTACGCCCGCAGGTTGGCGAACTTCTGCCACTCGTCGCCCGGCATCTTCCCGAGCAGCGAACCCTTCCCGTACACCACCTCGTCGTGGCTGATCGGCAGCAAAAACCTCTCGCTGAACGCGTACACCAGGCCGAACGTCATCGACCCGTGGTGCCAGCGGCGGTTGACCGCCTCCTCCTCGATGTAGTGCAGGCTGTCGTGCATCCAGCCCATGTTCCACTTGTAGTCGAACCCGAGCCCGCCCTCGTCGGCGGAGCGCGTGACCCCCGGGAACGCCGTGCTCTCCTCGGCGATCAGCAGCGCGCCGGGCGCCCGCTCGGCCACCGCGCGGCTGAGGTCCTGGAAGAACGCGATCGACTCCAGGTTCTCGCGCCCGCCGTACTGGTTGGGCACCCACTCGCCGTGCTTGCGGCTGTAGTCGCGGTACAGCATCGAAGCCACCGCATCGACGCGGATCGCGTCGACGTGGAAATGCTCCAGCCAGTGCAGCGCCGAGCCGATCAGGAACGCGCGGACCTCGTTGCGCCCGAGGTTGTAGATGTAGGTGTTCCAGTCCTGGTGGAACCCCTCGCGCGGGTCGGCGTGCTCGTACAGCGCCGTGCCGTCGAAGCGCGCCAGCCCGTGCGCGTCCGTCGGGAAATGCGCCGGCACCCAGTCCAGGATCACCCCCACCCCCGCCTCGTGGCAGCGGTCGACGAACCGGGCGAACCCCTCGGGCGCGCCCATGCGGGCCTGCGGCGCGAACTGCCCGAGCGGCTGGTAGCCCCACGAGCCCCCGAACGGATGCTCCTGGATCGGCAGCAGCTCGATGTGCGTGAACCCCATCAGCTTGGCGTACGGCACCAGCTTGGCCGCGAGCCGCGTCCAGTCCGCCCCGTTCTCCGACCCGGGCAGCCAGGACGCCGCATGCACCTCGTACACAGAGATCGGCGCCGACGGCGACTGCGCCTCGGCCCGCCCCGCCATCCACGCCTCGTCGGTCCACGCCGGCGGCGCCGGGTCGGCCACGATCGACGCGGTCGCCGGCGGCACCTCGGCGCGCCACGCCACCGGGTCCGCCTTCAGCGGCAGCACGGTGCCGTCCGGCCCGGCGATCTCGTACTTGTAGATCGTGCCCGCGCCCACGCGCGGCACGAACAGCTCCCACACCCCCGCCTCGTGGCGCCGCCGCATCGCCAGCCTGCGCCCGTCCCAGCCGTTGAACGGCCCGACGACCGACACCCGCTGCGCGTTCGGCGCCCACACCGCGAAGCGCACGCCCGCCACGCCCTCGTGCTCGGTGACGTGCGCCCCGAGCGCGCGGGCGATCTCCAGGTGCCGCCCCTGCGCCAGCAGGTGCACGTCCAGCTCGCCCAGCACCGCGGGGAAGCTGTAGGGGTCCTCGCTCTCGCGCACCACGCCGCCCGCCGTCACCCGCAGCAGGTACGGCTCGCCCGACGCCACCGCGCCGACCCAGAACCCGTCCGGATGCTGGCGCGTCAGGCTGCCGGTCACCGCCTGCGTGGCGCGGTCCACGACGTCGATGGCCTCCGCGTCCGGCACGAAGGCGCGCACCGACCACCCGCCCGGCGCGCGATGCGGGCCGAGCACCGCGAACGGGTCGCCGTGCCGCGCGTGCACGATCGCGTCCACCGCCCCCGGCTCCACGACAGGCGCCGGCAGCGCCTCCGGCTGCGCCGCCGCCGCGATCTCCGCGGGCTTGACGACGACATCGGTGCCGGGATCGGCGCCGACCTCGAGCATCCCCGCGTCCGATCCCTGCTCAGACATGGTCGGCCCCCCCAAGCGTCCCGGTCAGCCGCTCGACGATCTCAGCGAACCCGCCCAGCGGGATCCCCAGCCAGGTCGGCCGGTTCGCCGCCTCGTAGCGGATCTCGTACGCCGCCTTCTCCAGCAGGAACAGGTCGAGCACCGCCTGCTCCGCGTCCGGCGCCACCCACGGCCGGGGTGCGGCCAGCAGCACCGCACGGTACGCCTCCAGGAACGCCGCCCCCGTGGTGACGCGGAACTGCTCGACCACCAGCGCGCGGTTGCCCGCCGCCGAGCCGGACTCCGCGGTGCGCCCGGTCGCCGCCGTCGCCGCCGCGTAGTCGAACGAGCGCAGCAGCCCGGCCACGTCGCGCATCGGCGAGGACTTCGCGCGGCGCTGCTCCATGGTCCGCGCCGGCTCGCCCTCGAAGTCGATCAGGTACGCGTCGCCCTGCACCACCAGCACCTGGCCCAGGTGGAAGTCGCCGTGCACCCGCGTCTGCAGCGCCCCCTGGCCCTGCCGCGCCAGGGCGTGCGCCGCCTCGCGGATCGCCCCGGCCCGGCCGCGCAGCGCCCCGGCGCGGACACGGTCCGCCTCGTCCGCCCACTGCGTCACCCGCCCGAGGGCCTCCAGCGCCCCGTCGACCTGCGCGATCGCGCCCTCGGCCCACTCGGCGAGCGCCGCCTCGTCCGCCTCGATCGGCCTGAACGCCACGTCGTCGCTGTCGTCGGACAGCACCGAGTGCAGCTCGCCCAGCCTGCGCCCCATCGCGGCGGCGAACGCGTGGTAGCCGGAGAGCACGTCGTCGACGATCGCCTCGTCCGCCTGCTCCGCGCCCACGTCGTCCGCGGCGCGCGCCAGGTACTCCAGCGTCCAGCCCCAGCCGTCGCCCTGGTTGCGCACGAAGCCCTGCACCAGTGCCACCGTGTGCGGCACGCCGTCAGCGTTCACCCGCACCGTCTCGGCGACGAGCGGCGCGATGTTGCCGAAGCCCTTCTCGGTCAGGTAGCCGGTCATCTCCGCCTCGGGGTGGATGCCGGCGAGCACCTTGCGCACCACCTTGAGCACGACCGCGTCGCCGATGATCTGCGACGAGTTCGACTGCTCCGCCGACAGCCTGCGGATCTCGTATCCCTCCGGCAGGTCCAGCAGGTCCGCGCGAGACGTGGTGCGGAAGCGCAGCTCGCCGCCCGGGAACGTCAGCACGCTGGCGTCGCGCATGTGCCCGAGCATCGCCGTGGTGAAGTCGTCCGCCGCGAACCCGTCGGTGAGGTAGCCCACCTGCGGCCCGCGCCGCGCCCTGGCGAAGGCGAGCTGCATGCCCAGCGCGCTGGCGTTCTCCTCGATCGCCGCGATCGGCAGCGCGTAGCTCTCGGTGCGGTCGGCGACCCCCACCTCGACCTCGGCGAACAGCACGTTGTTGTCGCGCCCCGTGCGCAGCGCCACCGCGTAGGACAGCTTCGCCCCGTGCAGCGTCTCGCCCTTCGCCCCGAACCAGCGCCGCTTGCCCAGGTACGCCGGCAGGATGTCGCGCTCCAGGGTGCGGCGCGCGAAGGTGTCGGTCATCAGGTCCGCCAGCTCGTTGCGCACCACGAGCGTCGCGAACTCCGGCAGCATCTCCGGCGCCGGCGTGTGCCACGACGGCGTCTGCGTGGCGCTCGCCAGCCGGAACCAGAAGAACCCGTACGGCGGCAGCGTCAGCAGGTAGGTGAGCTGCCCCACCGGCGGGAACACCGAGCCGCCGACCAGGTCGATCGGCACCCGCCCCTCGAACGCCGACAGGTCGAGCTCGACCGCCTGCGCCGCGCGCGACAGGTTCGACACGCACAGCAGCGTCTCGCCCTCGCCGCCGTGCCCGTCGGCGCCGTGGCCCTCGCGCCCCTCGCCGTCCTCGATCTCGCGCAGGTAGGCGAGCACCTTGCGGTTGTTCGGGTACAGGAACTTCTGCGTGCCCCGCCCGAACGCGCGGTGGCGCCCGCGCACCGCCAGCATCCTGCGCATCCAGTTCAGCATGGAATGCTGGTCGCGCGCCTGCGCCTCGACGTTGACCGCCTGGAACCCGTACATCGCGTCCATGATCGGCGGCAGCACGAGCTGCGCCGGGTCGCAGCGCGAGAACCCGCCGTTCC
>CAXSER010000013.1:0-19853 GCA_964236315.1 uncultured Acetobacteraceae bacterium
GGGCTCCGGCCGGCTCGCGAGGCTGTCGGGTGTCCCTGCGGCGGCGGGTGCGCTCCGCGCTGTCCTGCGCCTCGGCGCGGCGCGGGCCGGTGCAGCGTCCTGGGCGTCGGTGGCCGCGGGGGTGCCCGGCGAGCCGAACAGCGAGGCCCCCTCCACGGCAGGCTGATCCGCCGGCTTCCTGCGCCGGACCGGCTTCGCCCTGGGCGGGAGCGGATCCGCGTCGTTCGCGGCGAGGCCGGACGGCGCGAGGTCGTGTGCGTCGGGATCCCGGTGCGGGCTGGTGCGTGCGGTGGGCGGGGCTGGCGACGGGTCGGGCTCGCGAGGCATGTCGCTGCGGGCGTCTTGGTCGGAGTTCGGCATCAATAGCCTCGTTGATGGTGTCGGCAGGCAGGCCGCGCCTGGCATCCGGATCGGCCGGGAACCGGGCGCTCAGCCGGGAGCCGGGTCGCGCCTTGCCGGCGGCCGCTGATGCCGAACGGCATTGGTGTCGACTGTTCGGCTTCTCATGACTTCGCAGGAACCCGAGATACAGGCAGATGCCGAGCCACAAAGGATAGCGCATCCCCGCGCATGCGAAGGTCTGCGTCTTGAAGTATGCGTGGCGAACGATCGGACTGAACGTCCGATGGTATTGCCGCAGGATGCGCTGCCGTCAAGCCGCCACGGGACGGTGCAGGCGGCAATTGCGGGCGCGCGCGCGGTGTCAGGCGCCTCGGCAGGTGGCGGCCCGGATCATCCCCCGCAGGGCGACGCCGTGGACGAGCCGGCCCGCGGCAGAGCCGGTTCGCGGGACAGTGTTCGCGGGACAGTACAGATCGCCGGGGACGGCATACTGCACGGCATCGTTGCCGGGCACGGGGCGGGCGGAGATACTTCTGCCGATCGCGCGTGGGGGAGGAGCTCCCGGCCCCCGCCTGCGGGATCAGGCGACCAGCGCGACCAGCAGCGCATCGAGGCGCAGGCGTCCCTCGCCGGTTGCCCGCAGCGTGCCGCCGGCGCGCTCCACGTAACCCTCGGAGATCGCCTGGTCGAGCACGTCCAGCTCGACAGCTCCGTCCAGCGCAATCCCGGTGCGTGAGGCGAACCGCGCCTCGTCGATCCCCTCGTCGAGCCGCAGGCCCATCAGCAGCATCTCGCGGGCCCGCTCGCGCGGCGACACCGCTACATCGCCCTGGCTGCCGTGCCCGCAGCGCTCGACGCGCTCCGCCCAGACCTCCGGCGCCCGATGGCGTCGCGTGGCCAGCAGCGTGCCGCCGGCCAGGCTGACCCGCCCGTGGGCGCCAGGCCCGATCCCGGCGTAGTCGCTGTAGCGCCAGTACGCGAGGTTGTGCCGGCTCTCCGCACCAGGCCGGGCGTAGTTCGACACCTCGTAGGGACGCAGGCCGAAGCGTGTCGCCTCCTCGGCGGTGGCCTCGTACAGCGCCGCGGCGTCGTCGCCCTCCGGCAGCACCAGCTCGCCGCGGCGGTGCAGCGCCTCGAACGCGGTGCCGGGCTCGATCGTCAGCTGGTAGAGCGAGAGGTGGTCGGCGACCAGGCCGAGCGCCTCGCGCAGCTCCGCGCGCCAGGCGTCCAGCGTCTGCCCTGGCCGGGCGTAGATCAGGTCGAAGGAGATGCGCGGGAAGATGCCCCTGGCGATCTCCAGCGCGGCCACGGCGTCACGTGCCGAATGCCTGCGCCCGAGGGAGGCGAGCGCCGTGTCGGACAGGCTCTGCACGCCCAGCGACGCGCGGTTCACCCCCGCCTGGCGGAACCCTGCGAGGCGGCCGGCCTCGACGCTGGTGGGGTTGGCCTCCAGCGTGACCTCGAGGTCGGGCAGCGGGTCGAATAGCGTGCAGGCATCCCCGATCAGGGCGGCCACCGTGTCCGGCGCCATCAGGCTCGGCGTGCCGCCGCCGAAGAAGATCGAGCCGAGCGGCCGGCGGCCGAGGCGTTCGGCCTCCCAGGCAAGCTCCGTGCGCAGCGCGGCTGCGAAGCGGGCCTGCGGCACGACGTCGCGGACGTGGCTGTTGAAGTCGCAGTACGGGCACTTGGCCAGGCAGAACGGCCAGTGGATGTAGAGGGCGAGAGGCTCCATGGCCGCCAGATGGGGTCGCGGGGGACGCGGCGGAAGGAAGCCAGGCCGGGCTCTGCCCGGACCCGCAGATCCCATTACTTCAAGAGGGCGATCCAAGGGCCCAGCCCTTGGCGGAGTTTGAGGCAGAGCCTCAACCTTCCTCCCTCAACCCCAGCCGGTAGATCACCGTCTCCCGCATCGCCCGGTCCTCCAGCTCCAGGGTGGTCGGCACCTGGAAGCGGGCGATCTCGTGCATCCCGTCCCCGGGCAGGTAGGCGCGCCCCGGATCGGCGATCCACACCTCGGAGTCGCGCGACAGGCCCCGCAGCCAGGGCAGGATGTGGCCGGTCATCGGCGCCTCGTAGCAGACGTCGCCGCACAGGATCAGGTCCCACCGGGACGGCGCACCGACGACATCCCCGGCAGCGCAGGCGACGTTTGCGCCGGCTGAGCGCGCGTTCAGCCGGCAGGCGGCCAGGGCCAGCGGGTCGATGTCGCAGGCCTCCACGCTGGCGGCGCCGGCGCGGGCGGCGGCGATCGCCGCGATGCCGCAGCCGGCGGCAAAGTCGAGCACCCGCCGGCCGGCGACCAGCGAGGGCCGGTCCAGCATGAGGCGGGCCAGCGCCTGCCCGCCCGGCCAGGCGAACGCCCAGAACGGTGGCGCGGTGCC
Organism: uncultured Acetobacteraceae bacterium; assembly: GCA_964236315.1. GTDB lineage: Bacteria > Pseudomonadota > Alphaproteobacteria > Acetobacterales > Acetobacteraceae > CAXSEF01. The sequence continues at coordinate 2,724 of CAXSER010000013.1, forward strand.
GGTGCGCTCCAGCCAGGCCTCGGTTGCGGTCCAGATCGGGGTGATCTCGGTCGCGAGGTGCAGGGCGAACTCAGGCACCATGGGCGCGTGGGAGAGCGCCGTGTGGTCGCGCACGAAGCGCTCCTCCGCGGCATCGGCGTCGCCATCCTGCGGTCCTGGCAGGACGGTGCCGATCACACGCGTCCGGCCAGCAGGGCCAGGGCGACTGCGAACCCGACCTCGCGGTTGGCGCGGAACAGGCGCAGGCAGGCGGCGGGATCGGCGATGTCGAGCGCGCGGACCTGGCGGCCGAGCAGAAGCGCGGGAACCGGCAGAGCCGCCCAGAACCACGGGCCGAGCCCGGCGAGGGCACCGGCGAGTGCCAGTGCCGCAAGCGCGCCAGCGTAGCTCACGCCCACGAACCGGCGGGCGTGGCCTGCGAAGCGGCGCGAGGTTGAGCGTACGCCCACCACCGCGTCGTCCTCGATGTCCTGGAAGCCGTAGATCGTGTCGAAGCCGAGGTCCCACAGGATCGCCGCGGCGTAGAGAGCAAGGCCGGCGGCGCCCAGGCGTCCGGCGGCGGCCGTGCCCATCGGCGCGCCGAAGCCGAAGGTGAAGCCCATGACGAGCTGCGGCCACCATGTCACGCGCTTGGCCAGCGGGTAGAGCGCCACGAGCACGAGCACGCCCACGCCCAGGGCCCAGCAGAGCGGGCGGAGCTGCAGCAGCACACCCAGGCCGGCCAGCAGCAGCACGGCGAGGAACGCCGCCGCCTGGCGCATCCCCAGGGCGCCGGAGGCGAGCGGCCGGCCGGCGGTGCGCGCGACCCGGCGGTCGAGGTCGCGGTCCCACATGTCGTTCACGACGCAGCCGGCGGCGCGCATCACCACGCTGCCGAGCGCGAACAGCGCCGCGAGCCGCAGCGTCTGCGGCCAAGGCGCGCACTGCAGCAGGATGCCCCACAGGCCGGGCAGGAACAGCAGCCAGATGCCGACCGGCCGGTCCAGCCGCGCCAGCAGGGCGTACGGGCGACAGCCACGCGGCAGGCGCGAGACCCAGCCGCGCGCGTCGATGTCCGTGAACGGCGGGGGTGCTGCGAAGGACAAGGCTCAGGCCTGGCGCGAGGCGAGGACGGCCTGGCGGCGGCGTCCCTGGTCTTTGTCTCGCCGTCCGCCCACTCTGGACCCCATGCAGGATGCGCCGCGGCTGTTCGTAGAGCATTCCCTGTCGCCCGGCGCCATCCTGGCGGCCTCGGGCGCGCAGGCGCACTACCTGCAGGTCGTGCTGCGCCGCACGGACGGCAGCGCGCTGCGGCTGTTCAACGGCGTCGACGGGGAGTGGGACGCCTCGCTGCGCGCCGGGCGGCGCGACAGGGCGGAGTTCGTGGTGGGCGCGTGCGTGCGGCCGCAGGCGGCGGAGCCGGGCGTGGCGCTTGTGTTCGCGCTGCTCAAGCGCGACGCCACGGACCTCGTGGTGCGCCAGGCGACCGAGCTGGGCGTGCGGTCGCTGCAGCCGGTGTTCACGGAGCGCACCAACAGCGCGCGGCTCAACGCGGGGCGGCTGACGCTGATCGCGCGCGAGGCGGCGGAGCAGTGCGAGCGCCTGGACGTGCCGCCGGTGCACCCGGCACGGCGGCTGGCGGACCTGCTGGGGGACTGGCCCGACGGCGAGGTGCTGGTGGCCGCGGTGGAGCGGGCAGGAGCGGAACCGCTGCGGCCGGCGCGCAAGCCGGGGCGGACGTCGCTGCTGGTCGGGCCGGAGGGCGGCCTCACGGGGGCGGAGCTTGACGCGCTGCGCGCGCGCCCCTTTGTTCTGCCCGCGACGCTCGGGCCCCGCATCCTGCGGGCCGAGACGGCCGCCATCGTCGGCCTCGCCCTGCTGCAGGCGCCCGGCCCGCGCTGACACTGCCCGCGGGGCTGCTCGACTGGAGTGCCATGTCCAATCCCGGAGAAGCCGACGACACGCCGATCGCCTCGGTTCGCCAGCTGGCCGAGCACATCGCGGTCGGCTGCAAGCCGCGCGACGCGTGGCGGATCGGCACCGAGCACGAGAAGTTCGGCTTCCGCCGGCCGCCCCGCTCCGGGGAGCCGGGCGCGTCCGGCCCGGCAGAGGCCTACGCACCGCCGGGGTATGCGCCCGACGGCATCCGCGCGGTGCTGGACGGGATCGCGGCGCGGGGCTGGACGCCGATCAGCGACGCCGGCGCGGTGATCGGCCTAAGCCGCGGCGGCGCCAGCGTGTCGCTCGAGCCGGCCGGGCAGTTCGAGCTGTCCGGCGCCCCGCTGACCAGCCTGCACGAGACGCGGGCGGAGCTGGACGCGCATCTCGCCGACGTGCACGCGGTGGCCCGCCCGATGGGCCTGGGGTTCGCGCCGCTCGGCTTCCACCCGACCGGCACGCGCGGGGCGATGCCGTGGATGCCCAAGAGCCGCTACGCGATCATGCGCCGCTACATGCAGCGCACCGGCACGCGCGGGCTCGACATGATGCTGCGCACCTGCACCGTGCAGGTGAACCTCGACTACGCCAGCGAGGCCGACATGGTGCGCAAGCTGCGCGTCGGCCTGCTGCTGCAGCCGGTGGCGACCGCGCTGTTCGCCAACTCGCCATTCACCGAGGGGCGGCCGAACGGCTTCCTCTCCGCGCGCGCCAACGTGTGGCTCGACACCGACGCCGACCGGACCGGCATCCCCGCCGCGGTGTTCGAGGACGGCTTCGGCTTCGAGCGCTATGTCGAGTGGCTGCTGGACGTGCCGATGTACTTCGTCATGCGCGACGGCGGCCACGTCGACCTTGCAGGCCGTTCGTTCCGCGACTTCATGGCGGGGCGGCTGTCGGGCGAGGCGGCGGGCGCGGCCACGGTGGGCGACTTCGCGGACCACATGACGACGTCGTTCACCGAGGTCAGGCTCAAGCGGTTCCTGGAGATGCGCGGGGCGGACGCAGGCACGCCGGAGATGATGCTGGCGCAGTCCGCGCTGTGGGTCGGGCTTCTGTACGACGAGGCGGCGCTGTCGGCGGCCGTGTCGCTGGTCGGGCGCCACCCCTGGCAGGCGTTCGCGGCGCTGCGCGAGCACGTACCCGCCCGCGGGCTGGGTACGCCCTGGGCCACCGGGACACTGCGCGACGTGGCGCGCGACGTGGTGGCGATCGCGGCGGACGGGCTGCGCGCGCGGGGCCTGGGCGAGGAGGCGCTGCTGGCGCCGCTGCACGCGATCGTGGCGGGCGGGCCGACACAGGCGGAGCACTGGCTGGGGCGCTACCACGGGGCCTGGGGGGGCGACGTGCGGCGGGTGTTCGACGAGGCGGAGGTCTAGGCAAGGGAGGTCGAGGCTCTGCCTCGAACTCCGCCAGGGGGAGCCCCCCTGGACCGGCTTTCCTAAGCGAGGCTGGATCCGGGCATGGCTCGCCCCTGGCGGGTCTGGGCAGATCCCAGCCTTGCTTCCTGTCCTACGGCACGAGCAGCAGCAGCGAGGCCCCGAACACCACGCCCGAGACGAAGAAGCTGATGACGGTGAAGCCCATGACGCGGCGCATGCCGATGCCGGCGATCGCCAGCAGCGGCAGCGCCCAGAACGGCTGGATCATGTTGGCAACCGCCTCGCCGTAGCCCACGCCCTGGGCGGCGGCGGCCTGGCTGACGTGCAGCGCCACGGCGGCGGGGACGATGAACGGACCCTGCACCGCCCAGTGGCCGCCGCCGCTGGGGACGAACAGGCTGATGATGATCGACGAGATGAAGCCCCAGAACGGCAGGGTGTGCGGCGTCGAGATGCGGATGAACACCTCGGCGATCACCCCGGCCAGGCCGGTGGTGGTCATGATCCCCATGATGCCGCCGTACAGCGGATATTGAAGCAGCAGCGAGCCGGTGACGCGGGCTGCGGCCTGGATGGCACCGGCGTAGGCGACCGGGCGCCAGTGCAGCAGCAGGCCGAGGGCGAGGAAGATCAGGATCAGCGAGTTGATGTCGAGGTGGAAGGTGCCGCGCGCGAGCTGTAGGCCGATGTAGCCGGCCGCGGCGCCCACGATCGACAGGTTGAGGATCCAGGCGCGGTCAAGAATGCCGGCGAGGCCTGGGACGCGCTCGGCTTCGGGGCGTGGCGCGTCCTCCGCGGCGAGGCGGGCGGAATCGGCTGGGACGATGTCGCGCTCGGCCGGCTGCATGCGCATGTAGATCAGCGGCAGGGCCACGAGCAGGACGAGCACGGGGACGACGTTGAAGGCGGAGAACAGCGTGGCAGACAGCGGCACGATCTCGCCGGTGAGCTTCTGGGTGATGTTGAGCGCCGAGCCTGGGGTGGCCTCGGCGAGCGCGATCGAGCTGGACAGGCCCGAGGGGAACATCACGAACCCGGTGTAGGCGGCGGCCATCAGCCAGGCGAAGTCGAGGCGCTGGCGCTTGGCCAGCTCGCGGGCGAACAGGGCGGAGACGATCAGCCCGAAGCCCCAGTTCAGCAGGTTCGCCGACAGGCCGACCAGGGCGGCGAGGCCGACCGCGGCGGCGGGCGAACGGGGCAGGGAAGCCAGCGCCGAGAGCAGCCGCGCGACCGGCCGCGACGAGCTGAGCGCGTAGCCCGTGACCAGGATCATCACCATCTGGAAGGCGAAGGCGAAGATCTGGAAGATGCCGCCGTACCAGGCGTTGAGCACCTCCGGCACCGAGCCGTGCGGCGCGAAGGCCAGGGCGAGGGCGGCCGTGACCAGACTGAGCAGGATGGCGAACACGAACGGGTCGGGCAGCAGCCGCTCGAACAGGTAGACGAAGGCGGTGGTGACGCGGCCCAGGAGGGAGCGGCGCTCGACGTCCGTCGCGGACAGGGAGTCGGGCATGGCGCATCCTCGGCGGTCCTCCCGGCACGGGACGTGGCGGGATGCGCAACGATACCGCCGCCAAGCGCCGGGGGCCAGGGCCGTCAGCCGGGCGGGAGGTGCGCCGTCGCGTTAATGCTTCGGCAATCCGCCCAGGTCACCCTGTCGGCCAGGGGCAGGCCGCCCCGCAAGGAAGGCAGGGGCATGGACATCACCCATCTCTCGGGCGTGGCACCGGGAACGATGACGGCAACGATCCGCCACGAGGGCGTGCAGCGCCGCGTCGTGGCCGAGGTCGCGCGGTTCGGCGCCCACTGGTCGGCCCGGCGCGCCGGCGGCGACTGGTCGGTGCGCTGCGCCACGCCGGAGGCCGCGATCCTGTTCGAGGCGGCGGATCACTTCCCGGGCGGCGCCGCGTGGGACGAGGCGCCGTCGCAGGTCCAGGCGCCGGTGACCGCGAGCACGCGCGAGTTCGCCCAGGTCGGGTAGCGTCGGACGCGGCCATGTCGGAGGCAGAGGCTGGCGGACCTGCCAGATCCGTTCCCGTGCGCCACGAAGAACAGGAAGCAGTTCTTTCTTGGAAGGAAGAACCAAAGAATTTTGCCCGCAAGGACTCGGTGCCAGCCCGGTGTCCGTGACTCCATGGGCAAAGTCTTTTTGCTTCTTTTTCTTCAGAAAAAGAAGGGTCTTGCCTTCCTGTGGAAGTGGCGGGCGGCTGCCAAGTCCACGACAGCCTCTACGCCCGGCAGCCCTTGACCCTGGCCGGCGAGGCAAGGAGCGGCCGCAGCATCGAGGCCACCTGGCATGGAGACTGGCCGCGCCTGCGCGTCGCATGGGGCTGGCGGTTGAGGTTGATGACCAGCATGCCGCCACCTGCCAGCGCGAGGCGCAGCGTGCCCTGGCGGATGGCGCGCATGTAGAGCGGCTCCGGGCCGCCGATGCCGGTCACGATGCCTGCGCCGACCTGCGCCACGCGCTCGCGATAGGCGGCGGCGAGGTCGGGGGTGTGCGAGTGGTACAGGCCCACCGCGACGTTCCAGTTGCCGCCCGCCTCGGCCTGCAGCTGGCGCAGGTAGCGCGCCGCGTAGTCCGCGTTGGCGGCGGGGTCGAACGCGTCCTCGATCGAACGGAACGCGTCGGGGTGCATCTGCAGGTTCACCTGCATGCAGCCGATGTCCATGAATCGCACGCCGCGCGCGAGACCCTGCTTCGCCCAGGCAACGGCGGCGGCCTTGCTCTCGAAGAACAGGCCCTGGCCGTCGGCGTCGATGGTCCACGGCCAGGCGCGGACGTCGCCGAGCGAGGAGATCGGCCGGCCGCTCTCCGTCTTGGCGATGGCGCCGAGCAGGCCGGGCGGCAGGTCGTGGCGGGTGTCCGCGTCGTGGATCGCGGCGGTGCACTGCGCGGCCTGCTCGAGATCCCAGGCGGCGGTGCTGGGCCGCGGGACGACGAGGGTCCCGGTGTCGACGGGCCGGGCCGCAACGCCGCGCACCGACGCAGCCGGGCCTCCCGGCCGGGTCGGAGGCACCGCAATGCCCGGCGCTACGGAAACCGGCGACGCGGCGTCCCGTGCTGCGCCGCTGGCGGATGGCTGCGCTCCGGTGTCCGAGGCTGTCACACCGGCGCGCGGCACGGTGTCGGGCTCTGCCGCCACGCCGTCCCCTGGAAGGGAGAAGGCGACGGCGAGCATCACGCCCAGCCACGCCAAGAGCCAGGCGCGTGGCTCGCTCCGGGCACCGGCACCGGGGCGGCGTGGCATTCTGGATCGCATGACGGCGCACCCTACCCAGGACGTGCCGTGCCGTGCAACGCGCCTCGCCGACAGGGCGGTCGTGCCGCAGACGCGGGGCAGGTCCTGCGTGGCGTGCTCCCCTTGATCGCGGCGGGACGGCGATGGCACATGCGCGGACGCGGTTCCCGCGGCATCGGCGAGCGGAGTTCCTGCGAGTGGCGCCTGAGGCTGTCCTGCGTCACCTGCTGTTCTGCGCGGCGCTTGCGGGCCTGTCGGCGGCGATCGTCGCGGGCATGATCCGGGTCGGCGTGCTGGACCAGCCGGTGGCGCGCTCCTCGCACACGCGCCCGACGCCAAAGGGCGGCGGGGTGGGCGTGGTCGCGGCGTTCCTGGTCGGCATCGTCGCCCTGTACGAGTTCGCCGATTTCGCGCGCATCGCCGACCCGTATTTCCGTGGCGTGATCGGCGCCTCCGTCGGCATCGCCGTGGTGTCCTACCTCGACGACCTGCGCGACTGGCCGTTCTCGGTGAAGCTGGGCGCGCAGGCGGTCGCGGCGCTGGTGGCGGTGGGCAGCGGCCTGGCGCCGCACGAGCTGAGGGTGCCCTGGGTCGGCGACGTGGCGATCGGCTGGCTGGGCATCCCGGCCACCGTGGCGTGGATCCTGGTGCTGACCAACGCGGTGAACTTCATCGACGGGCTGAACGGGCTGGCGTCGGGGTCGGTGGCGATCGCCTGCCTGTTCCTGGCCGCCATCGCGGCGGGGCAGGGCGACTGGTTCGTGTATTTCGCGTCAGCGATCCTCGCATCCGGCGTGCTCGGCTTCCTGCCGTTCAACTATCCGCGCGCCAGGATCTTCATGGGCGACGTGGGCAGCCAGTTCTGCGGCTTCACCCTGGCCGTGCTCGGTGTCGCGGCGGGGCGGTTCGCGACGGTGGAGCTGTCGCTGCTGCTGATGCCGATGCTGCTGGCCGGGGTGCTGTTCGACGTGGCCTTCACCCTGCTGCGGCGGCTGCTGGCCGGCAGGCGGATCACCCAGGCGCATCGCGGGCATCTGTACCAGGTGGCGAACCGTGCCGGCATGAACGCGTCGGCGGTCACGCTGGTGTACTGGGGGTTCGTGATCTGGGGCGGGCTGGCCTGCCTAGGCTTCGTGCATGCGCCTTCGGGGGAGCGTCTGTGGTGGGCGCTGCTCGTGGTGCCGCCGCAGCTCGCCTGGCTCGGCGCGGTTTACGGGCTGGCGCGACGCAGCGGGCTGCGCGACTGGGGCTGAGGCGCCGGCGGTGCCGTGAGGTTAGGGGCCTGCGGGCCGGATCGAGGCGCCCGGCCGCGTCGGCGCGGCCGAATGGCCTTTCAAATGCTGCAGCGCGGTGTCAAACCGGGGGCATGCAACGCCGTGCACTCCTGACGATGATCGGTCTGTGGCTGGCCGGGACGTCCGGGACCGGACTGGCGCAGGTGCAGCCGGCGGTCCTCACGGCCCAGGACGCGGCCGACCTCGCGCGCATCCAGCAGTACATGAATGGCGTGCGCACCATGAAGGCGCGGTTCCTGCAGACAGCGCCGGACGGGCGGGTGTCCAACGGCGTGGCATGGCTGCAGCGTCCCGGCCGCATGCGGTTCCAGTACGATCCGCCGAGCCCGCTGCTGCTGGTGGCCGGCAACGGCCTCGTGGTGTTCCACGACGCACAGCTCGACCAGACCAGCAACATCCCCGAGGACCGGACGCCGCTCGGGCTGCTGCTCGGTGCGGACATACGCTTCTCCGGTCCTGTGACGGTGACGGGGTTCCAGCGCGGCCCCGGCCAGGTCCAGGTGAGCGTGGTGCGCACCGCCACGCCGCAGGAGGGCACCCTGACCCTGGTGTTCTCGACGCCGCCGCTGGCCCTGCATTCCTGGATCGTGCTCGACGCGCAGGGCAGGACGACCACGGTGACGCTGTTCGACCAGCAGTTCGGCGGCACCTTCGACCAGGCCCTGTTCAGCTACGTGGACAAGAACTTCTTTGGCAACGATCCTGCCACGATGCCGTCGCGCTGAAGGTGGAGAGCGCCAGGAAGCATCCTGCCAGCGTGGCGGGCGGAACGCAGGGACTTCGCAGGATGGCGGGCGGGAGACGGGAGCATTGTCTTTTCCTGAACGTCCGGCGGGCAGCATGCGGGTGGCGATCGGCGCAACGCCGGCGCGGATCGGGGCCTGCCGAAACGGTGATCGGAGGAACATGATGAAGCCACTGGTCGGTATCTCCTGCTGCTCCAAGGAGTTCGGTCCCTATGGCGTGGCGAACCATGCGGCGTCGGACACCTACATCCGCGCTGTCGACCATGTTGTCGGCGGGGTGGCGGTGCTGGTGCCGGCGAACGGTGCGGCGGCTGACATCGCGACGCTGCTGGACAGGCTCGACGGCATCATCCTGACCGGCAGCCGGTCCAACGTGGCGCCCGGCCACTACGACGGTCCTCCGCACGCCGAGGGGACGCCCGAGGACGTGGGCCGCGACGAGGTGACGCTGCCGCTGATCCGCGCGGCGGTGGCGCGCGGCATCCCGCTGCTGGCGATCTGCCGGGGGTTCCAGGAGCTGAACGTGGCCCTGGGCGGCAGCCTGCACCAGCGGCTGCAGGACCTGCCCGGGCGGCTCGACCACTCCACGCCGGAGCAGCCCAGCGCCTGGGTGAGGCACGGCAAGGCGCATTCCGTGGAGCTGGTGGCCGGCGGCTGGCTGCATGGCCTGGCGGGGTGCGAGCGGATCGTGGTGAACTCCCTGCACAACCAGGGGGTGGATCGTCTGGCAGAGCGGCTCGCGGTCGAGGCGAGGGCGCCGGACGGCACGATCGAGGCCGTCCGGGTGCACGGATACGGCTTTGCCGCCGGGGTGCAGTGGCATCCCGAGTACGACCTGGACACCGACCCCGTGTCGCGGCGGATCTTCGCGAGCTTCGGCGAGGCGGTCCGTGGCCGGCTGCATTCCGGGCTTGCCGCCGCCGCCGACTAGGCCGGTCCGGGCCTGGGTCCGGCCGACCGGCGTGACCCAGCCGCCTTGAGGAGGCCTGGCGCCTTGCCGGATCCGGGTGAGGCCCGGCCCTGCTTCCCGCGACCCGTGGGGTTGCGACAGGCCGGCCTGTCCGCGGCCATGCAGCCGCTTGCTGGCGGTTGCCGGTCCTTCTAGCTTCTGCGCGGCTGATTGGCAGCCGGGGGAGTCCAAGTGAAAAGACGAGCAATGATGGGTGTGGCGCTGGCCGCACTCGCGACGATCGGCATGTCTGGCGCGCGCGCTGCCGAGCAGCTGCACGAGGCGCAGAGCGTCGAGATCGCCGCACCGCCCGCAAAGGTGTGGGGCATCATCGAGAACTTCGGCGACCTCACCTGGGTGCCGCCGGTGAAGTCGTCGACCGCGACGCAGGGCAACACCGTAGGCTCGGTGCGCACTCTCGATCTCGGCGGGCCGAAGCTGATGGAGCAGCTGGTCAGCTACGACCCTGCCAAGCACAGCTACACCTACAAGATCACCGACGACGCGGCGAACAAAAAGACGCTTCCGGTGAGCAGCTACCGTTCCGTCATCACCGTCCTGCCTGGCAGCGGCAGCGGCAGCAAGGTGACATGGACCGGCACCTTCGAGCGGGCCGACACCAGCGCGAGCCCGGCCACCGGCATGGACGACGCCTCGGCGAAGAAGGGCGTGGCCGGGGTGTACAAGGTGGGCCTCGACAACCTGAAGAAGAAGGCGGAGGGCGGCTAGGCCCTCGGCCCGGCCCTGCGGAGATCCGCGGGGCCGGGCATTCCAGCCATGCCGGCTTGCCGTCGCCGCCGTGCCGGTGCCGAGATGCGGCTCCTAGATCGAGAAATCGACCGCTGGCAGGCTCTGGTCCATGGTCAGTCCCGGCATCGAGCCCTGGCGGACCACTCCGACCGGCCGGGCCGGCACCCCCACCACTGTGGTGTAGGGGGCGACGTCGGCCAGGACGATACTGCCTGCGCCGACCTTGGCGCCCTCGCCGACCTCGATGTTGCCGAGGATCTTCGCGCCTGCGCCGATCAGGACGCCGCGACGGATCTTGGGGTGGCGGTCGCCACAGTCCTTGCCGGTGCCGCCGAGGGTCACCTCCTGCAGCATCGAGACATCGTCCTCCACCACGGCGGTCTCGCCGATCACGATGCCGGTCGCGTGGTCGAGCAGGATGCCGCGCCCCAGCCGTGCCGCGGGGTGGATGTCGACGCCGAACACCTCGGAGATCCTGCTCTGCAGGAGGTGCGCCAGGTGCTCGCGGCGCTGCCGCCAGAGCCAGCCGGCGATGCGGCAGGCCTGCAGCGACTGGAAGCCCTTGAAGAACAGGAAGGGCGTGATGTGGTCGGGGCACGCCGCGTCGCGGTCGAGGATCGCCGTCAGGTCGGCCGACACCGCGGACAGGATGTCGTGCTCGGCCGCGAACGCCTCCTCGGCAAGGCCGACGATGTCCTCGCACGAGAAATCCTCGTCGCCGAGCTTCTGCGCAAGCCTGTGCCCCAGCGCATCCGCCAGGGAATCGTGGCGCAGCAGGGTGCGCTCGATGGCACGTCCCATCGGCGGGTCGCGCCGGACCGCGGCCTCCGCCTCGCGCCGCATCATGGTCCACAGTCGGCCGGCGGGCAGGGTCAGGGTGGGGCTGGCCTGGAGCTGGCTCATCTCGTCGGTCCTGTCTGCATCCACATGCGGCGCGGACCGTGTGCGGCCGTCCGTCCTGGCCGGCGCTGGCGCGGCTGGGCCAGCGCGCCTATGTGGGACAGGACATGTTGGAGATCAACTGAATGCGCGTTTCCGCCTTCGTTCTCGTCCTGCTGGCGTCCTGCTCGTCGGCTGCGCTGGCCGCGGTTCCGCTGGCTGCGCACCACGCGGTCTACGGCCTGACCTACGACAGCGAACAGCCGGCGAACTCGGAGGACGGCAACATCGTCGGCGCGCATGGCACCATGACCTACGACGTCGACGACGCGTGCACGGGGTGGGCCACCAACCAGCGCCTGCAGATCACGCTCACGAACCGCGACGGCCAGGACATCCAGATGGTGTCCGACTACGCCACCTTCGAGGCGAAGGACGGGCTGCACATGCAGTTCCACATGAAGCAGACCACGGACACCGCGGTCACGCAGAAGCTCGACGGTTCGGCGAGCCTGGAGCCGTCAGGCGCAGGTTCGGTCAGCTATGCCACGCCGGCCCCGAAGACCATGGCGTTGCCGGCCGGCACGCTGTTCCCCATGGCGCACACCGCGGCGATCCTGGCGGCGGCAGAGGCGGGGAAGAAGTTCCTGACCCTGCCGCTGTTCGACGGAACCGGGGCGGACGGCGCGCAGGACACCTTCGTCACGGTGCTGGACTGGGGGTCGAAGGAGAAGATGGAGTGGCCGGAGCTGGCGGCGCTCCCCTCGGGGCGCGTGCACATCTCCTTCTTCGACCGCGACAAGCCCGGTGGCGGCCAGACCCCGGACTACGAGATCGGCATGCGCTACTTCGAGAACGGGGTGGCGAACGACCTGCGCATGAACTTCGGGGAGTTCGTCATGACGGGCACACTGAAGACGTTCCAGCCGGCACCGCCGCCACACTGCTGAGCAGGCGGGGCCGGACGCCGCCACCGGAAGGACCGCCCTACGCGGCGGCGAGCTCGGTCGGCTGGACTTCCATGACGCCGTCGGTCACATGCTCGTGGGCGGGCGAGGCCGGGAATGCCACCACGGTGTCGACCAGGTCGCAACGCCGGTAGAGGCCGATGGCGCCCTCGCTGCAAAGGCGGAGCTGGAACGACAGGGTCGCGGCCAAGTGGTCCGGCGTCTGGCCGGTGTGGAGCGCGCGCAGGGCGACAGTGCGTGCCGCCACGAACTCGCCGGTGCGCCGCAGCAGATCGGCCAACGTGCAGGCCAGCTCGAACGGCATGTGCGACGAGGTGTCGGTCACGTTGTGGTCGACGGCGGACCAGCGCACCGGGCGGAAGGCAGACTCGCCGATCCGCAGGCGGCGGATGGCGCGGCGCAGCGCGGGCAGCGTGGCGCGGCCGCTGACGGGACCGAACTCCGCCTCGAAGACGCGTGCAAGGTGGCCGATCGCCCTGCAGCGGGCCGCGTGGGCCTGCTCCGGATCGGGCCGGCTGTCGGTCGCGGTCGATCCCAGGCGATGCAGTCGCGCCTGCTCCAGCTCCGCCGCGGCGTTGACCCAGGCAAGCCCGGCCTGCTCTGGGGAAAGCGCACCCTCGAAGGCGGTGGCGTAGGCGAGCCAGCGGGTGGCGGCCTCGTCGCCGACGTCGGTGGCATCGCGGCGGGAAAGCGCCTGGCGGTAGGGTGCGCTCGCCATGGCAGCACGAAGCGCGGACGGTGCCATGCCGCGCGGCGCCACATCCAGGCTGGGCGCGGCGTGGCCGCACTCCGCGCAGACCTGCATGCCGCGACCGAGGCGACCGGCAACGGTCGACCCGTCGAGCGGGGCATTGCCGCCGGCGAAGGCAGCGGTGTCGGCATAGATCGGCTGGGTGCCCTGGGCACCGCAGCAGCAGCAGGTCTTCCTGACCGAGAGCAGCACGTCCATGACCGCGTTCCGTTGCCTGCGTTGATGAGGCGGACACTGGGGGCCAACCATGGCCAGAGTGTGACGACTCCGGGCCGACGGGATGACAAATGCGCTACATGCCGGGGCGTTCAGGCGATGCTGGCTTCCTTCGACCAGAGCCAGGCGGCGCCGCGCACGCCGGAGCTGTCGCCGTGGCGGTTGCGCAGGATCCTGGTGCGCACCGGGTCGGTGATGATGTTGCGCGCCATCAGCCCGGGCAGCTGCTCGTAGAGGTGGTCCATGTTCGACAGACCGCCACCCAGCACGATGGCGTCGGGGTCCAGCAGGTTGACGATCTGCGCCAGGCCGCGCGCGAGGCGGTCGGCGTGGCGGGAGAGGGCCGCGACGGCCTTGGCCTCGCCGTTGCGGGCGCGCTCCGGGATCGAGCCGGCGTCGTAGTGGCCGGGGCCGTCGCAGTCCTCGGCCAGGGACGGGCCGGCGACGAAGCGCTCCATGCAGCCCACGTTGCCACAGAAGCAGGCGGGCATCGGGAACTCCTCGATCCTGGCCCAGGGCAGAGGATTGTGGCCCCATTCGCCACAGATGCTGTGCGCCCCGGTCAGCACGCGGCCATCGACGACGATGCCGCCGCCGCAGCCGGTGCCGATGATCACGCCGAACACGACGTGCAGCCCGGCGGCGGCGCCGTCGACCGCCTCGGACAGGGCGAAGCAGTTGGCGTCGTTCTCCATGCGCACTGCGCGGCCGATCGCGCTCGCGAGGTCGCGGTCGAAGGGCGTGCCGTTCAGCCAGGTGGAGTTCGCGTTCTTCACCAGCCCGGTGCCGGGGCTGATCGAGCCGGGGATGCCGACGCCGATGGTGGCCTGCTCGCCGAGCCGGCCGTCCACGCCTTGTACCAGGCCCTGGATCGCGCGGATCGCGGCGTCGTAGCTGCCGGGGTTGGGGACGCGGTGGCGGAACAGAATGCCGCCCTCGTCGTCGAGGGCCGCGATCTCGATCTTCGTGCCGCCGAAGTCCAGGCCGATGCGTCGGGTGCTCATGGAGGCATCCTGCAACCGCGGAATGATCGGCTCAAGGGCGTAGGACGGCCGGCTGCCGCATCGGCCCGAGATGGTCGCCGGCGGGAAGGTCAGGGCTTCGGCCGGGATCGCATGGCAGGTCGGCCGGTCGGGCCAGGTACGGGCGTGGTGCGCGATGACGACAGCAGGCCCTGCTGACTGGCCTGGAAGGTCGAGGCGCTGCCTCAGGCATTCCACGGGTTCGTCTCCGGGACTCCTGGCACGGGAAATCATGTCCTCGCAGACCCTGGCTCCCGGGTGGCAGGGGGTCAGACCCGGTTCGGACTGGCTCCCCGTCTCCGGGCAGAGGGAGGCTTGCTCTTGGCGTGCGAAGGGCGCGAGGATGGCACAATGGCGGAAACATTGCTCGACGTCCGGGGGCTGGCCTGTCCGCTTCCTGTTCTGCGGGCCAATAAGGTTCTCCGCGGCATGGCGGCCGGACAGCGCCTGCGCGTGCTGGCCACCGACCGCGCCGCGGCGGCCGACATGCGGGCCTACTGCCGCGAGACCGGGCACGACCTAGTGTCGTGCAGCGACGAGGCCGGCGTGCTCAGCTTTGTCATCCGTCGTCGCGCAGACCCCGAAAGGGTCGTTGCGGAGGCCGGCGCCCCGTGATGCGGGTGGCGCTGTTCAGCCACGCCGACTGTCTCGGCCACGACACCGGCCCGGGCCATGCCGAGTGTGCGGAGCGGCTGCAGGTCGTGCTGCGCGCGCTGGAGCATCCGGACTTCGTGGCGCTGCTGCGCGAGCCGGCGCCGTTCGCCACGGTCGGGCAGCTCTGCCGGGTGCATGACCGGGCCTACGTCGAGGCGCTGCTGGCGCTCGATGTGCCGGCCGGGACACGGCTGCAGCTCGACGAGGACACAGTGGTCGGTCCGGGCAGCGTCGCCGCCGCCTTGCGGGCCGCGGGCGGAGCGGTCGCCGCGGTGGATGCGGTGATGGAGGGGTGGGCCGAGGGGGCGTTCGTCGCGGTGCGGCCGCCGGGCCATCACGCCGAGCCGTCGCGTGCCATGGGGTTCTGCCTGTTCAATTCGGTGGCGGTGGCGGCGCACCGGGCCAGGGACCACTGGGGCCTGCGGCGGGTGGCGGTGGTGGACTTCGACGTGCACCACGGCAATGGCACCGAGGCGATGTTCGCCCCCGATCCGGACCTGTTCTACGCGTCGAGCCACCAGTGGCCCTGCTATCCCGGCACCGGCGAGGAGTCGGAGCACGGGATTGCCGGCAACGTGGCGAACGCAGTGCTGTCGCCGGGCTCCGGGAGCGAGGCGTTCCGCGGCGTCTGGGCCGGGCGGCTCCTGCCGGCGCTGGAGGCGTTCGCGCCGGAGCTCCTGATCCTTTCGGCGGGCTTCGACGCGCACCGGGCGGACCCCTTGGCCCAGCTCAGGCTGGAGGTGGACGACTTCGAGTGGCTAACCGGGCAGCTGATGGGGGTGGCGGAACGGCATGGCCGGTCACGCTTGGTGTCCGTGCTGGAGGGCGGCTACGACCTCGGGGCGCTTGCCGCGTGCGCCGGGGCGCATGTCCGCTGCCTGATGCAGGGTCCGGCGTCGCGTCCCGAGGCCTGATCCGGCGTGGCGGGTCTCTCGCCGGCGCACCATGGAAGCCCTGCCGCCGGTCTTTGTCCCACCGATCAAGCCTGGGTGATTGCGACGTTGCCGACACAGTCCGCCTGCAATGCGGCATCCGGCAACTTCCGGGCGGAGGGCAGCCGGGCTACGACCTCGCGCCATGAAGGGATACCCGCATGGCTGAGAACCTGACGGCATTGTCGTTCGAGGATGCGCTGGGCGAGCTCGAGCAGATCGTGCGCGGCCTGGAGGGCGGGCAGCAGAAGCTGGAGGAGGCGATCCTCTGCTTCGAGCGTGGTGCGGTCCTGCGCCGGCATTGCGAGATGAAGCTGGCGGAGGCGGAAGCCCGCGTGCAGGTGATCGTGGAGCAAGGGTCGGCCGACAACGCCGCGGCCGCGCCGGACGGGATGTCGGCAGGAGCCGTGCAGTGAGCGCGGATGCCATGGCGAAGGATGCAAGGCTGGGCGAGGCGCTCGGAGCCGCCGCCCTCGCGATCGAGGCCGGCCTTGAGACGCTGCTGCCGCCGGTCTCCGGCGGGGCGTCGCAAGTGGTCTCGGCGATGCGCTACGCCGTGCTGGGTGGGGGCAAGCGGATGCGCGGCTTCCTGGTCCTGGAGGTGGCGGCGATGTTCGCGGTGCCGGCTGCGGGTGCCGTTCGTGTCGCTGCCGCGGTGGAGATGCTGCACGCCTATTCGCTCGTGCACGACGACCTGCCGGCGATGGACGACGACGACCTGCGCCGCGGCAAGCCGTCCACCCACAAGGCGTTCGACGAGGCGACCGCGATCCTCGCCGGGGATGCGCTGCAGACCCGGGCCTTCGAGATCCTGGCGGAGCCCGAGACCCACGCCGATCCCGAGGCGCGCTGCGTGCTGGTGGCAGCGCTGGCGCGGGCGGCCGGGGCGGCGGGCATGGTGGGCGGCCAGATGTACGACATGGCGAGCGAGGGGCTGGCCGGCCGGGGCGAGACGCTGGGCCTGGACGAGCTGCTGCACCTGCAGGCGCTGAAGACGGGGCGGCTGATCCAGTTCAGCGCAGAGGCCGGTGCGATCCTGGGTCAGGTCCCGGCGGAGCTGCGGTCGAGCGTGGCAGCCTACGGCCGGGACCTCGGGGCCGCGTTCCAGATCGCCGACGATGTCCTCGACGAGACCGGAACCGTCGAGGAGATCGGCAAGACGGTGGGCAAGGACGCGGCGGCGGGCAAGTCGACGGTGGTCGGGCTGCTCGGCCTGGAGCAGGCGGCAGCGCGGGCGCGGACGCTGGCCGGCCAGGCGGCGGGTCACCTGGCCGGGTTCGGCCCCGAGGCGGACCGGCTGCGCGCGCTTGCGGCCTATGTCGTGTCGCGCAAGAGCTGAGGCGGTGTGATGTCGGTCGAGGACGCGAAAGCCGGATTGGGTATGGGCATGACGCCAGTTCTGGACCGTGTTCATGTCCCGTCTGACA
>CAXSER010000014.1:0-19517 GCA_964236315.1 uncultured Acetobacteraceae bacterium
GCGCCGCCCACCCCGGCTTCCGCAAGCCCGCCCTCGCTCGCCCTGCTGCCGCCCGCCCACGCCCCTGCCGCCCCCGTCGCTGCGACGCCGCCGGACCGGGACTTTCCCCCGGCGCCCGGCAGCGTGGCCGTGGCGCTTGCCCACCGCCGCATCGGCGCATCGCTCGGCCTTCTGCTCGACGACACGTTCGAGGGCGCCCTGGCCGCAGACCCCGGGCAGGCGTCCATCGTCGTCGCCCTGCCCGCCCACCGGCTGCCGTCCTGGCTCGACGTCGTCGACCTCGCCGATGGCCGCAGCGTCCTGGAACACCGTGTCGACCTTCGCCCTCGCTTCGGCCTCGCGCTGCACGCCCTGACGCTGGACGGCCTGGACATCGTCGGCCGCCTCACGCTCGACGGTCCCGATGCGCCCCACGTCGCCCGCCACCTCCCCGTCGAGCTGCTCGACGGCACCAGGGTCGCGGCGTCCGGCATCGCCGCGCGCGACGCCGACGCGCCCGACGCCCTCTACCGCTTCCGCATCCCGCTCCGCATGCTGCCCCCGCGAAACGGCGCCCTGACGCTGGTGCCCAGGATCGGCGGCGCGGCCCTGCCCACGGCCCTGCAGGTCACCCCCGCGGAGATCGGCATCGTCGGCATGCTCGACGGCCTGAGCCCCGGCGGCATCGCCGGCTGGGCCATGGACCTGCGCGAGCCCGCGCGCCGCGTGCCCGTCTCCCTGGTGATCGACGGCGAGGTCGTGGCCAACTCGATCGCCGCCTCCGTGCGCCACGACCTGCTGAGCGCGGGCGTGGGCGACGGCCACCACGGCGTCGAGATCGCGCTGCCCGCCGAGCACCGCCGCGAGCGCCGCGTCGGCCTGGTGGTCACCGGCACCGCACTGCACCTGTCCGGCGGCCCGGTCACCGTGCTGCCCACGCCCGCCATCGTCGGGTGCTTCGACACCTTCCACGGCCTGTCCGCGCACGGCTGGGCGTACGACCACCTCCACCCCGACCGCAAGGTGGTGGTCGAGGCCGTCGCCGCCGGCGAGCGCGTGCTCGGCCGCGCCACCGCGGAGCAGTTCCGCGGCGACCTGCTCGATGCCGGCATCGCCGGCGGCTACTGCGCCTTCAAGATCGACCTCGGCGCCCACTTCCTTGCCCTCGTCGGCCAGCCGGTCGCGGTACGCGTGGTGTCCACCGGCGACTTCCTGCCGGGATCGCCGCGAACCGTGACCCCCAACCCGAACCTGCTGCGCTTCGTGCGCCGCCGCGACCGCCTGAAGCCCGCGACCCTGGCCCGCCTGCGCCGCCGCCTGAACCACGCAGCGCGCGGTCGCGGCATCAGCCTGATCATGCCGGTCCACAACACGCGCGCCGAGTGGCTGGTCCAGTCGATCTCGTCGGTGCTGGCGCAGTGGTGCGACCACTGGGAGCTGATCTGCATCGACGACGGCTCCACCGAGCCCCACGTCGCCCCCCTGCTCGCCCACGCCGCCGCCCGCGATCCACGCATCCGCGTGCTGCGCTCGCCCGAGAACGTCGGCATCGCGCGCGCCGTGAACTTCGGCCTGCGCGCCGCCCGCCACGCCCACGCCGCCTTCCTCGACCACGACGACGCGCTGGAGCCCGACGCGATCTGGCAGCTGCTGCGCGCGATCATCCGCACCGACGCCGACTTCCTGTATTCCGACGAGGCGCTCACCGACGAGAGCATCGACGCCATCACCGAGCCCCGCGCCCGCCCGGCGTTCAGCCACGACTACTACCTGTCCCATCCCTACGTCGTGCACATGCTCTGCATCCGCACCGATCTCGCACGCCGCATGAACGGCTGGGACGAGCGGATGTCGATCTCGGCCGACGTCGACTTCTTCCTGCGCGCCACCGAGCATGCCCGCCAGGTCGTCCACGTCCCCGCCGTGCTCTACCGCTGGCGCACCCACGCCGGGAGCACGGGACACTCCAAGCAGTCCGACGTGATGGCCGCGACGCGCGGCGCCATCCAGACCCACCTCGATCGCACCACCTCCGGCGCCACCGTCTCCGACGGCGTGTGGTTCAACCAGTTCCGCATCGACTGGCCCGCGGCGGACGGCCTCGTCCTGGTGGTGATCCCCACCAAGAACCGCCACGAGCTGGTGCGCGCCTGCATCGAGTCGATCGAGCGCACCGCCGATCTCGCCCGCCTGCGTATCGTCGTCATCGACCACCAGTCCGACGACCCCGCCGCGCGCCGCTACCTGCGCGCGCTGGCGAAGACCCATGTCGTGATGCCCTACGCCGGCCTGTTCAACTACGCGGCGATGAACAACGCCGCCGTGCGCGCCCATGGCGAGGGCTGCGAGTTCGTGCTGTTCCTCAACAACGACATCGAGGCGATCCAGCCCGGCTGGATCGACCGCATGGCCAGCCTGGCGCAGCGCCCCGACGTGGGCGCGGTCGGCGCCCTGCTGATGTACGGCGACCACCGCGTGCAGCACGCCGGCGTCATCCTCGGCTTCAACGGCTCGGCCGAGCACGCCTTCAAGTTCACCAACGTCTGGCTCGACGGCGGCACGCCCGAGAAGCCCGGCCGCCGCAACCTCGGCACCAACTGCGCGCTGACCTCGGTGCGCGACTACTCCGCCGTGACCGCCGCCTGCCTGATGACCCGCCGCGCCGCGTTCGAATCGATCGACGGCTTCGACGAGACCTTCGCCATCGGCTTCAACGACACCGACTTCTGCCTGCGCCTGCGCGCGGCCGGCCTGCGCGTGCTCTACGACGGCCACACGATGCTCTACCACCACGAGAGCGCGACGCGCTCGACCACGAAGCAGGTGTTCCACCCCGAGGACACCGCCCGCCTGCTCGACCGCTGGGCGAACCTGCTGCGCGACGGCGACCCGTTCTACAGCCCGCTGCTCAGCGACAAGACGCAGGACCACGTGCTGCGCGAGGACGACGGATGCCGGGTCGCGCACGCGCCACGGGTCACGACGCTGCGGGGATGAGCGAGGCAGGCAAGGTTGAGGCTCTGCCTCAAACTCCGCCAGGGGCGAGCCGCCCCTGGACCGGCCTTCCTGAATGAAGCCGGTCCAGGGCGGCTCGCCCTGGCGGGTCCGGGCTTGCTTCCTCACGAACCGACGACCACCCCCGCCTTCGCCCAGGCGTCACCCATCTGCATCACCCGCCCTCCGTGCAGCTCGTCGCCCAGGTCGACCCGGTAGAACACGGTCGGCAGCCCGGTGCAGGCCCCCTTGTGCCGGCACAGGTTCTCGAACACCCGGCGATCAGCCGACATGCCCTTCGGGTCCTCGCCCAGCGGCTCCGTCCACAGCAGCGGCACCGCCGGGCACGCCAGCTTGTCGATCAGCAGGCAGTTGGTGTCCACGAAGCCGCCGAACCGCTCCGCGAACACGCCCCCGCCCGGGCCCACCGACTCCCAGCCGTCGACGCACACCGGGCGCGAGGTCGCCGGGTGCACGAACCAGCGCAGCGAGAACGCCCAGTCCGACCCGGTCTGCAGCAGCGCCGCCTTCAGCGTGGCCAGGTGACGCGGCTCCCACCAGTTGTCGTCGTCGAGATAGGCCACCCAGCGGCTGTTCGCGAGATGGGTCAGCACGCCGCGCAGCACGCCGCCGTCGCGCGCCCGGCAGAGCCCGCCGTGGCGCACCGAGGTCGAGTACCCCGGCCACAGCACCTGCACCACCCACCCCGCCGGCCGCCGCAGGCACGCCTCCTCCACCACTTCGAGGTCCTGGCCGGCCACGTCCACGCCCACCAGCACATGGACCCGCCCGGCAAACCCGCCCGCCGCCTGCGCGAACACCGACAGCAGCGCCTGGTGCAGCGAGGGCCGCAGCACGGTGGGGATCACCACGGCGGCGCCCATCGGCGTCTGCAGATCCGCACCCGGATCGGCGAACGTGACCAGCCCCGGCGCGATCAAGGGCGCCACCCTGGGGCACTCACACCCGCATCCCCACGAATGCCGCCGCCGCCGCCGCCAGCACCCACAGCGGGTTGATCCGCGTGAACCCCAGCAGCACCGTGGCCGCCGCCGTGGTCGCCCACCCTGGCCACCCGGTCTCCGAGCCGCGCACCAGCACCAGCGCGCTGGCGAAGATCATCCCCGCCGCCACCGGCGCCAGAGCGCTCTCCACCACCGGGCGCCACGCCGCGTGCTCGTGCCGGCGCCACACCCTGGCGGCCAGGAACACCGCGAGGCACGACGGCGTGTACATCCCCACCGCCGCCACCAGCGCACCCTCCAGCCCCGCCGCCTTCTGCCCGACCAGCACCGCGATCAGCGACCCCGGCCCGGGCGCCGCACGCGACAGGGCGAAGGCGTCGAGGAACTGCGACGCGCTCATCCAGTGGTGCTGGTCCACCGCGGCGCGCTGCATCGCCGGCACGATGCCGGTGCCCCCGCCCACCGCCACCAGCGACAGCGACGCGAACAGCACCAGCAGCTGCAGCAGCGTGGCGTTCACCGCCGCCTCTCCTTCACCGGCGTCCCGCCTTCACCGCCATCAGCGCCACGCTCGCCGGGATCGCCACCAGCAGCGTCGGCACCAGCGGCCAGCCCAGCAGCCCCACCCCCACGGCGAGCACCGCCACGATGCCGAGCTGGCGCACGCCGCGCAGGCTGTCGCGGGTGATCTGCACCCCGTTGGCCAGGATCAGCCCGACCGCCGCAGCCCCCATCCCGGCCAGTGCCGCGTCCACCACCGGGTTCGCCCCCTGCCGCAGCAGCACCGCGCCCGCCGCCAGCACCAGCGCCGCCGGCACCCCGATCAGCCCGGCCAGCGCCGCCAGCGCCCCCGGCCCGCCGCGCAGCGTGGTGCCGATGAACACCGCCAGGTTGACCGCGTTCGCCCCGGGCGCCACCTGCGCCAGCGCCAGCCCGCTGAGGAACGCGCCGTCGGCCATCCAGCCACGCCGCACCACCACCTCGCGCCGCATCCACGCGCTCAGCCCGCCGCCCCAGGCCTGCAGCCCGAGTCGCAGGAAGCAGAGGAACAGGGCGGCCAGGCTCGGCGGCGTCATGGGCTCTCCTCGGGTTCGCGGGCCCCGCGCGCGGGCCGCCGGCCTCCGCCGCGAGGGTGGCGGAGCCGCGGCGCCGGGGCAACGCTGCGCGCCGAGGCGGGGACCGGGCCGGGCCTGCGCGTGTGGAACCGGGCGCCGGCGCAACCCGCCTTGATGAACATTCCGCTTTGTCGCACGTTCACGTCCACAGCCGGACGCAAGCCGGCCTGTCTGCATCAGGGAGTCCCGTCATGACCAACACCGCGTCCGCCCCGTCCCGCGCCACCGTCGCCGGTCGCGTCGTCCTGCTGGCCCTGCTCGTGCTGTCCGCGGCCTCGCTTTCCGCGTGCAACACCGTCGAGGGTGCCGGCGCCGACGTCAGCTCGATCGGCCGCGGCGTGACCGGCGCCGCCTCCGGCACCAAGGCCGCCGTCACGCCCTGATCCCGATTGTTGCCCGTCCTGTCGCCCCGCGGCGGCATGGCGGGCGATCGGGCGCTACACCTTGGCGGCCCAGGAGTTTATAGACCGGGCATGACCGCCCCGCCCGATCCGACCCGCCCCGACCCGTCGCCGCGGCCGAGCCCCGCCTCCGGGCCGGTTCTGGTCACCGGCGCCACCGGCTTCGTGGGTTCCGCCGTTGCCCGCGCCCTCGCCGCCCGCGGCGAGATCCTGCGTCTGCTGGTCCGCCCCGGTGGCGACCGCCGCAACCTCGCCGGCCTCGACGCGGAGCTGGCCGAGGGCGACCTCACCGACCCCGCCTCCCTGCGCCGCGCCGTCGCCGGCTGCGCGCGCCTCTTCCACGTCGCCGCCGACTACCGCCTCTGGGTTCCCGACCCCGCCGCCATGCTCAGCGCCAACGTCGACGGCACCACCACCCTGCTGACCGCCGCCGCCGAGGCCGGCGTGTCGCGCATGGTCTACTGCAGCTCCGTCGCAGCGCTCGGCGTGTTCTACGACGGCACCGTCGCCGACGAGGACACCCCCGTGCACGAGGACGCCGTGATCGGCACCTACAAGCAGTCCAAGTACCGCGCCGAGCAGGCCGTTCTCGCCCTCGTCCGCGAGCGCGCGCTGCCCGTGGTCATCGTCAACCCCTCCACCCCGGTCGGCCCGCGCGACATCAAGCCGACCCCCACCGGCCGCATGATCGCCGACGCCGCCGCCGGCCGCATGCCCGCCTACGTCGACACCGGCCTCAACGTCGTCCACGTCGACGACGTGGCCAGCGGCCACCTGCTGGCGATGGAGCGCGGCCGCGTCGGCGAGCGATACATCCTCGGCGGCGAGGACTTCTCGCTGGGTGACCTGTTCGCCATGGTCGCGCGCATCGCCGGCCGCCGGCCCCCGCGCATCCGCCTGCCGCGTCAGTCGCTCTATCCCTTCGCCCTGGCCTGCGAGGCGCTGGCCAAGGTCGCCGCCGTGCCGCCGCTGGTGACGCGCGAGATGCTGGCGATGTCGCGCAAGAAGATGTTCTTCTCCTCCGCCAAGGCACGCGCCGAGCTGGGCTACGCCCCCCGCCCCGCCGAGGACGCCGTGCGCGACGCCGTCGCCTGGTTCCGCGAGCACGGCATGGTCCCGCCTGCCGCCAGGGCCGCCGAGTGAGACAGACAGGCAAGCAAGGCCAGAGGCTCTGCCTCTGGACTCCGCCAAAGGCTCGCCTTTGGAATCCTATACCTAGGTCAAGGGATCAAAGGGTCCTCGGACCCTTTGCGGGTTTGGGCAGAGCCCAAGCTTCCTTCCTTCCAGGCCCCCGCCCGTGACCGCGCTGGCCGCGCTCTCGTTCCTCGTCTGGGCCTACCTGCTCCTCGCCCACGGCCGCTTCTGGTCCGCCGGCCCCGTGCTCGCCCCCGCGACGCCGCGCGCTCCGCTCCCCGTCGCCGTGGTGGTCCCCGCGCGCGACGAGGCCGGCGGCATCGAGCGCGCCCTGCGCTCCCTGCTGGCGCAGCGCTACGACGGCCCGCTGCGCGTCGTGCTGGTCGACGACAACAGCACCGACGGCACCGGCGCCCTGGCCCGCGCCCTGGCGCCCGGCGACGCCCGCCTGGAGGTGCTCGACGGCCGGCCCCGCCCCCCCGGCTGGAGCGGCAAGCTATGGGCGGTGGCCCAGGGCGTGGCCGCGTCCGGCGACACGGGGCTGGTCCTGCTCTGCGACGCCGACATCGAGCACGCCCCGGAGCACGTCGCCACGCTGGTCGCGCAGATGGAGCGCGGCGGCTTCGACATGGTCTCCGAGATGGTCGCGCTGAACTGCGAGAGCCCGGCCGAGCGCGCCCTGGTCCCCGCCTTCGTGTTCTTCTTCCAGCTGCTCTACCCGTTCCGCCGCGTCGCCGACCCGCGCAGCCGCACGGCCGCCGCCGCCGGCGGCACGATCCTGATCCGCCGCGACGCTCTGGCCCGCGTCGGTGGCATCGAGGCGATGCGCGGCGCCCTGATCGACGACGTCACCCTCGCCGGCCTCGTGAAGCGCAGGGGAAAAATCTGGCTCGGCCACAGCCGCCTCGCGCGCTCGATCCGCCCCTACCCCGGCGCCGCCGACGTCTGGCGCATGGTCGCGCGCACCGCCTACGTGCAGCTGCGCCACTCGCCGCTGCTGCTGCTCGGCACGGTGGCCGGCATGGTCCTGGTGTGGATGGTCCCGCCGCTCGCCGCCCTGCTCGGCCACGGCATGGCGCGCTGGCTCGGCCTCGCCGCCTGGGCTGCCGCCGCCGCCGCCTACCTGCCGACGCTGCGCCGCTTCCGGCAGAGCCCGCTCTGGGCGCCGCTTCTGCCGCTGGTCGCCGTGTTCTACACCGCGGCGACGCTGGGCTCCGCCTTCGACTTCCACCGCGGACGCGGCGTCGTCTGGAAAAGCCGGGCGTACCAGGGGACATGATGCACGACACCGCGCACGCCGGGGCCACCGCCACCAGGCCGCCCCCCGCCAACGACGCCCTTCCGGCCGCCCGCGCGCCGGACGCCTCCGTGGAGCAGTGGTCCGGCAAGGACCGCGGCGACGAGAACTTCCCCGTCGGCGTGCTGATCCGCGCCAGCCTGCGCCCGCACGTGCACGCCTACTACGCCTTCGCCCGCAATGCCGACGACATCTCCGACAGCGAGACCCTGCCCGCCGCCGAGAAGATCGCCCGCCTCGACCACATGCAGGCCGTGCTCCTCGGCGAGGCCGACGCCGGCGCCCCCTCCGCCACGGCACTCCGCCGCAGCCTCGCCGCCACCGGCGTCACCCCCGCGCATTCCACCGACCTGCTGGTCGCCTTCCGCCGCGACGCCGCTACCCTGCGCACCGCCGACTGGCCCGAACTGCTCGAGTACTGCCGCTTCTCCGCCATGCCGGTCGGTCGCCACGTGCTCGCATTGCACGGCGAGGACCCCGCAACCTTCCCGCCCTCCGACGCCCTGTGCGCGGTCCTGCAGGTGCTCAACCACCTGCAGGACTGCGCCGAGGACCTGCGCCGCCTCGACCGCTCCTACCTGCCGCAGGACCTGCTGACACAGCACGGCGCCAGCGTGCAGGACGTGCTCCTCCCCGCCGCCACCCCCGCCCTGCGCGCCGTCTTCGACGCCCTGCTCGACCGCTGCGACGCCCTGAACGACGAGGCCGCCGCCCTGCCGCGCGGGTTCGACGACCCGCGCCTGCCCCTAGAGGCGGCGGTGATCCTCGCCCTGTCGCGCCGCCTCGCCCGCCACCTGCGCCGCGCCGACCCCGTCGCCGGCCGCGTGAAGCTCGGCCGCGCCGACGCCGGCGCCAGCCTGCTGCGCGCCCTGCCTTCCCTGCTGCCGCCTCGCCGCGCGTTGCCCGCCCCGCTCGGCGCCGACCCGTCCGACCTCGCCGAGGTCGAGCGCCTGGTGCTCGCCTCGGGCACCTCGTTCTACCGCGGCATGAAGATCCTGCCGCCCGACCGACGTGCCGCGATGTACGCGATCTACGCCTTCTGCCGCGTGGTCGACGACATCGCCGACGACGAGGCGCCCTTCGCCACCAAGCTGCCCCGCCTCGCCGAGTGGCGGGCGCGCATCGACGCAATCCTCAAGGGTCGGGCCGAGGACGCGGTCAGCCGCGTGCTGCTGGCCGCCACCGATCGGTTCGGCCTGAGGCGCGAGGACTTCATGGCCGTGATCGACGGCATGCAGACCGACTGCGAGACCGTGATCATCGCCCCCTCGGAGGCCGAGCTGGACCTGTACTGCGACCGCGTCGCCGCCGCCGTCGGCCGCCTGTCCGTGCGCGCGTTCGGCGACAGCTCCCCTGCCGCCGACCGGGTCGCCTGGTCGCTCGGCCGTGCCCTGCAGATGACCAACATCCTGCGCGACGTCGCGGAGGACGCCGAACGCGGCCGCCTCTACCTGCCTCGCGAGTGGCTCGACGCCGAGGGCGTGCCGCACGACGCCGCACTCGCCCTGCGCCACCCCGGCCTGCCCCGCGTCTGCGCGCGCGGCGCCGTCCTCGCCCACCAGCGCTTCGCCGACGCCCGCAGCGCGATGCGCGAGTGCGACCGCCGCGCCATGCGCCCCGCCCGCCTGATGGCCGACACCTACGACGCGATCCTGTCCCGCCTGGAGCAGCGCGGCTGGCAGCACCCGGAACGGCGCGTCTCCCTGCCCGCCTGGCGCAAGCTGGCGATCGCCCTCCGCCACGTGGCCGCCTGAGATGCCGCGCGACGCCCCCGGCGGCGAGTCCATGACCCACGTGGTCGGCGCCGGCCTCGCCGGACTGTCGGCCGCGATGACGCTGGTGGAGGCCGGCCGTCGCGTCACCGTGCACGAATCCGGCCCGCAGGCCGGCGGCCGCTGCCGCTCGTATTTCGACCGCGAGCTGGGCTGCCGCCTGGACAACGGCAACCACCTGCTGCTGTCCGGCAACCGCGAGGCCTGGGCGTTCATGGACCGCATCGGCAGCCGCGACACCATGGGCGGCCCGAACAGCGCGGCGTTCCCGTTCATCGACGTCGCCACAGGCGAGCGCTGGACCGTGCGCCCCAACGCCGGCCGCCTGCCCTGGTGGGTGCTCTCGAGGAGCCGCCGCGTGCCCGGCGCCAGGCTGCGCGAGTTCGCGGCCATGCTGGCCCTGCGCCGCGCCTCGCCCACCGCCACCGTCGCCGAGATGCTGCCCGCCGGCGAGCTGTCGCGCCGCCTGCTGGAGCCGCTCGCGATCTCGGCGCTCAACACCCCGCTCGCCACCGGCAGCGCCCGCCTGCTCGGCCGCATCATGGACGAGTCGCTCTCGCGCGGCGGCCGCGCCTGCGTGCCCGCCTACCCGCGCGAGGGCCTGTCCGAGACCTTCATCGATCCGGCCGTGGAGTGGCTGCGTCGCCGAGGCGCCACCGTGCACATCGCGCAGCGCATCGCCGCCCTGTCGCTGCACGAGGACCGGGTCGAGGCGCTCGGCGGCCCGGCCGGCATGATCGCCGTCGGCCCCGAGGACTCGGTGGTGCTCGCCGTGCCCGCGCCGGCCGCGGCAGCGATGGTTCCGGACCTCGTGGTGCCCAACGAGTTCGAGGCCATCGTCAACCTGCACTACCGCATCGACTCCGACCCCGGCGAGGCCGGCTTCGTCGGCCTGGTCGGCGGCACCGCGGAATGGGTGTTCCTCAAGCCCGGCGTGGTGTCCGTCACCATCAGCGCCGCCAACCGCCTGGTCGACCGCACCGCCGAGGACCTTGCCACCTCGCTGTGGCCCGAGGTCAGCCTTGCCGCCGGCCTCGACGCGCCGCTGCCGAAGTGGCGCGTGGTCAAGGAGAAGCGCGCGACCTTCGCCGCCACCCCCGCGCAGGACGCCCGCCGCCCGGGCGCCGCCACAGCCTGGCGCAACCTCGCCCTGGCCGGCGACTGGACCGCGACCGGCTT
Organism: uncultured Acetobacteraceae bacterium; assembly: GCA_964236315.1. Lineage (GTDB taxonomy): Bacteria > Pseudomonadota > Alphaproteobacteria > Acetobacterales > Acetobacteraceae > CAXSEF01. Next base: position 10,837 of record CAXSER010000014.1, read on the forward strand.
GCCCGCCACCATCGAAGGTGCGATCAGGTCCGGCCGCACCGCCGCGCACCACCTGCTCGCCGGCTGAGCCATGCCGCATGAGACACACCGCCCGGGACCTCCGCCTGGAGACCTCCAGCCCGCGAACCCCCGGCGACCGGACCCGCGATGCCCCCTGACACGCTGCTGACCGCCGCCGCCAGCCCGCACGCTCCGCGCCCCGGCCTTGCCACGCCGCGGCCCACCGGCGACGCCGCGCCCGGCCGCGCCGTCGACGACGCCTTGGCCGCCCTGCTGCGCCGCCAGAATCCCGACGGCCACTGGGTGTTCGAACTGGAAGCAGACGCCACCATCCCCGCGGAATACGTGCTGCTGGAGCACTACCTCGACCGCATCGACCCGGAGCTCGAGGCCAAGATCGGCACCTACCTGCGCGGCATCCAGGGCGCGCACGGCGGCTGGCCGCTGTTCCACGACGGCGCGTTCAACGTCTCCGCCAGCGTGAAGGCCTACTACGCGCTGAAATGCCTCGGCGACGACCCCGACGCCGCGCACATGCGCCGCGCCCGCGACGCGATCCTGGCCGCCGGCGGCGCCGAGCGCACCAACGTGTTCACCCGCCTGCAGCTCGCCCTGTTCGGCCAGGTGCCGTGGCACGCGGTGCCGGTGATGCCGGTCGAGATCATGCTGCTGCCGCAGTGGTTCTTCTTCCACCTGTCCAAGATCAGCTACTGGTCGCGCACCGTGGTCGTGCCGCTGCTCGTGCTGCTCGCCCGTCAGCCCGTCGCGCGCAACCCACGCGCTGTCGCGATCCCCGAGCTGTTCCGCACGCCTCCGAACCAGGTCCACGACTACATCACCGGCCCGTACCGCTCGGCCTGGGGCAGGATCTTCAGGCGCGTCGACCAGGTGCTGCGCCTCGTCCAGCCCGGCTTCCCCGGCGCGGTGCGCGAGCGTGCGGTGGCCGCCGCGATGGACTTCGTCACCGAGCGCCTCAACGGCGAGGACGGCCTGGGCGCGATCTACCCGGCCATCGCCAACACCGTGATGATGTTCGACGCCCTCGGCGTTCCCGCGGACGACCCGCGCGCCGCCATCGCCTGGGCCGCGGTGCACAAGCTCCTCGTCGTCGGCGAGGACAGCGCCTACTGCCAGCCCTGCCTGTCCCCGGTCTGGGACACCAGCCTCGCCGGCCACGCCGTCGCCGAGGCCGCAGGCGAATCCACCCCCGCGCTCGCCGCCGCCTGCGACTGGCTGGTGGCGCGCCAGATCACCGACGTCGTCGGCGACTGGGCCGTGCGCCGCCCGGGCCTGCCCCCCGGCGGCTGGGCATTCCAGTACAACAACCCGCACTATCCCGACGTCGACGACACCGCCGTGGTCGCCATGCTGCTGCACCGCGCCGCCAACCCGGCGCACGCGCAGTCGATCGAGCGCGCGCGGCAGTGGATCGTCGGCATGCAGAGCAGCGACGGCGGCTGGGGCGCCTTCGAGCCCGAGAACACCCACGACCACCTCAATCACATCCCCTTCGCCGACCACGGCGCCCTGCTTGACCCGCCGACGGCCGACGTCACCGCGCGCTGCGTGTCGTTCCTGTGCCAGCTCGCCGACCCCCGCGACAGCCGCGCCATCGCCCGCGGGCTGAGCTACCTGCGCCGCGACCAGGAGCCGGACGGCTCCTGGTTCGGCCGCTGGGGCACGAACTACATCTATGGCACCTGGTCGGTGCTGTGCGCGCTCAACGCCGCGGGCGTGCCCGCCACCGACCCCGCGATGCGCCGGGCCGCCGCTTGGCTGCTGTCGGTGCAGCGCGAGGACGGCGGCTGGGGCGAGGACGAGGAGAGCTACGGCGACGCTCCGCACGGCCGCTACCACGAGGCCACCCCGTCGCAGACCGCCTGGGCGCTGCTCGGCCTGATGGCCGCGGGCGAGGCCGACAACCCCGCCGTCGCGCGCGGCATCGCCTGGCTGCAGGCCGCCCAGCGCCCGGACGGCGAATGGGACGAGATGCCCTACACCGCTGTCGGCTTCCCGCGCGTGTTCTACCTCCGCTACCACGGCTACCGGCTGTTCTTCCCGCTGCTCGCCCTGGCACGCCATCGCAGCCTCGCCCGCGGCGACAGCCGCAAGGTCGCGTTCGGCTTCTAGTGCCAACCGCCGCCCCGCCACCCCATGCCCGCATCGGCATCCTCGTCGGCTTGGCCGCCGAGGCTCGCATCGCCGCCCCGCTCGGCTGCCGCGTCGCGATCGGCGGCGGCACGGCGGCCGGCGCCGAGGCCGCGGTGTGCGACCTCGTGGCCCAGGGCGTGACCGGCCTCGTCAGCTTCGGCCTGGCGGGCGGGCTAGACCCGGCACTCTCCGCCGGCACAGTGCTGGTGCCCCGCACGCTGCTCGTGGACGGCCACGGGATGATGCAGGCCGACGCCGCGCTGTGCGCCTGGCTCGGCGGCGCGACGCCCGGCCCCATGCTGGCCGGCAGTGCGATCGTGGCCGATGCCGACGCCAAGCGCCTGCTGCACGCCCGCACCAAAACCGCTGCCGTGGACCTGGAAAGCGGCGCCGTGGCGCGGGCAGCGGCCCGGCACGGCCTCGGCTTCGCGCTGCTGCGCGTCGTGTGCGACCCTGCGGACCGCGATCTGCCCCCCGCCGCGCTGGCGGCGCTGGACCGGGCCGGTGCCATCGGCGCCCTGCGCGTGCTCGGCTCGGTGCTGCACGCGCCCGGACAGATCCCGGCGCTGCTCCGCCTTGCCCGGGATGCCGCCGCGGCACAGCAGGCGCTGCGCGAACGCGTGCGGCTGATCGCGGTATCCTGACGGCACGCAAGGCCGAGTCCTACCCCAGCTCTTTCCTTCCAAATGCCGGTCCAGGAGCGGCTCGCCCCTGGCGGGTCCGGGCAGAGCCCGGCCTTGCCCGCTACCCGACGCCCCGGTCCACCCCGTGCTCCTCGCGCCACAGCGCGTAGGCCGCACGGCACACAGAGAGCCAGACCTCGGTCGAGGGCTCGCCCAGCGCGTCCGGCCCGGGCAGCCGGTCGAGGCGCCCGCAATACAGCCCTGCCCGACGTCGCTCGGCAGTGCCCGCCGGGTGCCCGGCGTCGGCAAGGGTCACGTACAGCAGCGCCCTGCCGGCCTGCGCCCGCAGCACGGTCCAGATCGGGATGACGTCCGCCTCCACGAGCGGCTGCTCGCGGCGCAGCACGAAGATCCGGCTGGCATCGCGCAGGTCGTCCAGCATCAGCCGCCGCAGCACGGACAGCCGCGTCGCGACCAGCGCCAGCGCGGCCTCCCCGTCCATCGTCCCTTCCTTGGCGTCGGCCAGGCACGCGAGCCCGTAGGCCGGCTGCACACCCACGTAGTCCCGCGGCTCCCCGTACAGCGGCACCGCCTCCAGGCGCAGCGTCGCTGGATCATCCACGCCCTCGAACCCGCACGCCAGGCCGCGCGCGATCTGCTGCAGGCTGGCGCGGCCATGGCGGAACAGGCACGGCAGATCCAGGCCAAGCCTCTGCTGCACCACGCTGAACTCGGCATTGTCGCCGAGGCTGCGGAAATGCTGCATCAGCTGCTTGGGCGCCATGTGCTCGACGGACTCGCCCCACAGCGCGGGGGCGAACGGCAGCGTGCGGATGGCCAGCGCGCTCAGCCACACCGACAGCACCCTGGCGTCCTCACCCCGCCCGACCGCGGCCGGGCTCACCCCGTCCGGATGCAGCAGCCGCAGCCGCAGCACGCCGTCCGGTCCCGCCACAGCGGCGGGAAACATCGCCACTGCCTCGCCGCGGGGCGTGACGAGGTGGCGGCCCATGTCGAAGCCGTTGAGCAGCACGGTGACGCCCTGCTGCTGGTCGAACGACGACAGCGACAGCGTCAGCTCGTAGCCCGGCGCACCGAGGCCACCCGGCTCCGCTTCGGGCAGGCGCAGCCTGATCTCGCTCTCCGCGTCCACCGCCCAGACGCCGCTCGCCTCCGGGACGCTCCAGCCGGCCCCGAGGCAGGCGATCCCCTCATGGTCCTGCCCAAAGCCCAGCGACACCACCGTGCGGCGCTCAACGGGCGGCATGGCCCGGAAGAAGGCGCGGGTGCGATTGACGTCGCCCGCAGGCGCTGCGGCCGCGGCCCCGACCTCGGCGAGCAGGACCGCGCGCTCCGCCTCGTCCTGCCAGGGATCGCGATGCAGCGGCTCGTCGCGCAGCAGCCTGAACAGCGCCGCGTTCGCCGTGACCTGGCCGTCGTCGAAGAAACTGGAATCCGCCGTCGGCTGCATCCCCGCACCCAGCGAGACGTACTCGTAGCGGTCGTGACCATCCTCCCCGCCGGGCTGCCAGTTGCCCCCCATGCCGTCGCGGATCATGCGCTGCGTGAGATCGACGTGCTCGTGCCCGTAGCCGCGGAAACGCGTGTCGAAGAACCCCACGCGCTCCACCGCCGTGCGGCTGAACGCGGAAACCTGCGCCGTGCTGGCCGTGGTGATGAACGGGTCGTCGAGCGAGCCGTCGCCGCGCACGAACACATCGGGCGGGAACCAGGCGCCGGCGTAGTTCACATGGTCGTGGCGCCGCGCCGCCTCCGCCCACACGCCGAGCCAGCCAACCTCCGCGGGGAACGCGTCGTCCTCCAGCAGCACGATCGCGTCGTGGCCGCGCCGGAACAGCGTGTAGAGCGCCCGGTTCTTGTTCCACGCCACGCCGCGGTTGCGGCCGGTGACGAAGTCGAGCCCGGTGGCGCGCAGGTACTCCACTGTGCCATCCGTGGAGCCGTCGTCGGCCACCACCAGGTCGAACGGCTCGGGAGTGACGGCCCGCAGGCGCGCGAGCGTCTCCTCCAGTTTCCATTTCCGATTGTAGGTGGTGATTCCGACACCGATCGACGGCAAGGCCCTGCTCCTGCGCTGTCCCTCGCCATCCTAGAAGAACGACCGGCTCCTGGCGAGGCGGCCAGGGCCGGCACGGTGCCACCCGGCCACGCCGCGAAGCATGGCTGCGCCGGGAGCAGCCGGCCGTCTGACAGGACAGGGCAGTCGTTCCCGGGCCCGCCGGGCTGCCTTTCGCACGGACCAGCCGGCCCATGTCGAACAGACGACAGCATGACAGCCATTCACCAACGGGGAATGAACACGCCCGAGGAACCAAGCCTTTTCCAGAGCCCGCTTCCCGGCCAGGATTTCCGGCGGCGAACCTCCGGCAACTCTCCAGGCGGAGCGCTGTCCCGCCTTCCGCTCAGCGCGTGGGCGTCGGCGGCGTGGTCGCGTGGTCGTAGAACCCGCGCCCGGACTTGCGCCCCAGCCACCCCGCCTCGACGTGCTTGACCAGCAGCGGGCATGGCCGGTACTTCCCGTCGCCGAACCCCTGGTGCATCACCTGCATGATCGACAGGCAGGTATCGAGCCCGATCAGGTCCGCAAGCTCCAGCGGCCCCATCGGATGGTTGGCGCCGAGCTTCATCGCGGTGTCGATCGACGCCACAGTCCCCACACCCTCCTGCAACGCGAATGCCGCCTCGTTGATCATCGGCACCAGCACGCGGTTGACGATGAACGCCGGGTAGTCCTGCGCGCTTGCCACCGTCTTGCCCATGCGCAAGGCCAGCGCCGCCACCGCCTCGAACGTCGCGTCGGAGGTGGCGATGCCGCGGATCACCTCGACCAGCGCCATCACCGGCACCGGGTTCATGAAGTGCATGCCGATGAACCGCTCCGGCCGGTCCGTCCCCGCCGCCAGCCGCGTGATCGACAGCGACGAGGTGTTGGACGCCAGGATCGCATCCGTGCGCAGGTGCGGGATCACGCCCGCAAAGATCGCCTGCTTGACCGACTCCCGCTCCGTCGCCGCCTCGATCACCAGCCCGCATTTGGCGAGCCCCGCCTGCTCCACCCCGGTGGCGATCCTCGCTAGCGCCGCCTCGCGCGCGGCCGCCTCGACCTGCCCCTTGGCGACCTGTCGCGCAAGGTTGCGCCCGATCGTGGCCATCGCCCGCCCAAGCGCCGCCTCGTCCGCGTCCAGCAGCACCACGTCGAGCCCGGCCAGCGCCGCCACATGGGCGATACCCGCGCCCATCTGCCCCGCGCCGATCACGCCGACGCAGGTGATCCCGCCCGACGCCGCGGCCGCCTCGCTCATCCGCGCGCCAGCTCCGCCTGCAGCTCCGGCAGCGCCGTGAACAGGTCCGCGACCAGCCCGTAGTCCGCGACCTGGAAGATCGGCGCGTCCTCGTCGCGGTTGATCGCCACGATGACCTTGCTGTCCTTCATGCCCGCGAGATGCTGGATCGCCCCGGAGATGCCGATCGCCAGGTACAGCTCCGGCGCCACGATCTTGCCGGTCTGCCCGACCTGGAAGTCGTTCGGCACGTAGCCCGCGTCCACCGCCGCGCGCGACGCGCCCATCGCCGCCCCCAGCCGGTCCGCGATCGGCTCCAGCAGGCCGAAGTTCTCCCCCGAGCCCATGCCGCGCCCGCCCGATATCACGACCCGCGCCGCCGACAGCTCCGGCCGCTCCGAGCGCGACAGCTCCGCGGACACGAAGCGGCTGCCCCCCGGCGAGGCCACCGCCGGCGCGTCCTCGACAACCGCCGAGCCGCCCGAGACCGCCACCGGATCGAAGCTCGCCGCGCGCACCGTCATCACCTTGGTCGCGTCCGACGACCGCACGGTCGCCAGCGCGTTGCCCGCATAGATCGGCCGCACGAAGGTGTCCGCGTCCTCCACCCCGGAGACGTCGCTGATCTGCTGCACGTCGAGCAGCGCCGCCACACGCGGCATCACGTTCTTGCCCAGCGCGGTCGAGGGCGCCAGCAGGTGCGTGTACCCCGGCGCCAGCGCCACCAGCAGCGCCGCCAGCGGCTCTGCCAGCGGGTGCGCATACGCCTCCGCCTCGGCGCGCAGCACCTTCGCCACCCCCGGCAGCGCCGCAGCCGCCCCGGCCGCCGCCTCCGTGGCGTCGCCCGTGACCAGCACGTGCACCTCGGTGCCCAGCCGCGACGCCGCCGCCACCGCGGAGCGCGACGGCTGCTTGATGCCGGCGGGCTCGTGCTCCAGCAGAACCAGGACGCTCATCAGATCACCTTCGCTTCGGTCTTCAGCAGCTCGACCAGCTCGGCCACGCTGGCCACCTTGCGCCCCGCCTTGCGCACGGGCGGTTCGCTCACCTTCAGGGTGGTGAGCCGCGGCGTCGCGTCCACCCCCAGCGCCTCCGGCGTCAGCGTCTCGATCGGCTTCTTCTTCGCCTTCATGATGCCGGGCAGCGTCGCGTAGCGCGGCTCGTTCAGCCTGAGGTCCGCCGTCACGATCGCCGGCATGCGCAGCGCCACGGTCTCCAGCCCGCCGTCCACCTCGCGCGTGACCAGCAGCTCCTCGCCCTCGATCGCGACCTTGCTGGCGAACGTCCCCTGCGGCCAGCCCAGCAGGGCGGCCAGCATCTGCCCGGTCGCGTTCATGTCGTCGTCGATCGCCTGCTTGCCCATGATCACCAGGCCCGGCTGCTCGCGCTCCACCAGAACCCGCAGCATCTTGGCCACCGCCAGCGGCTCCGGCGACACCTCGGTCTGCACCAGGATCGCGCGGTCCGCCCCCATCGCCAGCGCCGTGCGCAGGGTGTCCGCGCACTGCGCCACGCCGATCGACACCACGACGATCTCGGTGGCGACCCCGCGCTCCTTGAGGCGCACCGCCTCCTCGACCGCGATCTCGTCGAACGGGTTCATCGACATCTTGACGCCCGCGGTCTCGACCCCGGAGCCGTCCGCCTTCACGCGGACCTTCACGTTGTAGTCGATCACGCGCTTGACGGGCACGAGGAGCTTCATGGGATCTGCGTTCTTCCGGGTCGGGCGGCAGGCGGTGCGGCCTGGCGCCGGCGAGCGCGCCCGTCGCATACGATCCGGACGACGCCGGCAGCCGCACGCGCGCGAGAACGACCCGCCGTGTCGCGCGCGACCGTGCCGCCTGCGCACCACGCTGTCAAACGGGAGAAAGGAAGGCCGGGCTCTGCCCGGACCCGCCAAAGGCCTGAGGCCTTTGGCAACCCATTACTTAGGAAAGGCCGGTCCAGGGCGGCTCGCCCTGGCGAAGCTCGAGGCAGAGCCTCGACCTTCCTGGCCTGCCTAGTGCCGCAGCAGCGTCACCAGCAGCAGGAACAACACGAGCGCCGCTCCCTGCAGCAGGATGCGCCACTGCATCAGCCGGTTGGACCGGTGTGGGTCCATGCCGCGCGCCAGCCCGATCAGGCCAGCGCCCAACACCAGCACCACGCTCGCGAGCGCCAGGACGACAAGAATGGTCAGCACCGTGGTCATGGCAGCCTGTATGGGGAGGCCCGGCCTCCTTTGCACCCCTGGAGACGCCACCGCGTCGGTTGACAGCGCCGGAGGGAGCATGGTTCGCCCGCGTCATGCGACACCTTCCGCCGGCCACGAACCCCCCGCCGCCCCCCGCCGCCCTGCTCCGCCGATGCCTGGCCGCACTGCTGGCGATCGTCCTGGCGGCGGCGGCCCTGCGCCCGGCCACCGCGGCGGACACGCCTCCCCCGGTGAGCACGGCACAGGCGCAGCAGATCCTCGACCTGCTCAACGACCCCGCACGGCGCGCCCAGTTCGCCGCCACGCTGCAGGCCATGACCAGGGTCGCCCCGGCCGCCGCGCGCGCCGACGACGCCGACTCGGCCGACGGCCCGCCCCTCCCCCGCCCCGCCCCGCCCACCGCCGTCA
>CAXSER010000015.1:0-19401 GCA_964236315.1 uncultured Acetobacteraceae bacterium
GCAGTCCGTCATCGCCGCCGCCGGCACGGCGCAGGCGGCGTCGCGCTGCCGCAGCCAGCGCAGCAGGTCCTGCCGCATCGCGTCGCGCCGCTCCGGCCCGGCGGACAGCGCGTCGGCGTACGCCCCGGCCACCTGCCGGTCCAGCGCCATCAGCGCGGGGCTGGCGCAGATCGCGCGTTCCGTGACGCTGCGCGCCCTGCCGCAGTCGATGCCCTGCGCCCTGGCAGCCGGGGCGAGGGCCGCGGAGGCGAGCAGCCCTCCGAGCAAGCCGAGCCACGCCGCCTGCCGCATCAGCCGCACCTCGCGAGACCCGGGACATGCCGCCCCGCGCGAGGTCCGGCAGCGTCGAACGGACGCGCCGGCGGACCCCGCCGCGCGCACCCGTCCGCCAGCGTGCGAGAATCGGCGGCCGAGGTCCAGGGCTTCCTTGCGCCACGCGCCCCGCCACGCCGGCGCCCGCCGCGTGGCCGGACGCCGCCGCCGCGACGTGCGCCCGATCGCCCCCGCAACGTGCGCCCGGTCCGCCCCCGGAACGGCCGGGCGCGCCGTGGCGCCCGCGCCCGGCCATCCCGCGGACCCGGACGACGCCTTCGCCCACGAAACGATCGCGGGGGATGGCCCGCCGTCCCCGCGTCCGCCCGGGCTGCTTGACACGCCCGGCACGGGGCTGCTCGCATCCGCGTGCGGGGCAACCGGGACACGCCGGGCGGGGACGATCATGCGGACATGGCTCAAGCGCGGCCAGGAGGTCGAGGCGGCCGACGCCGCAGACCGCAAGGTGCGCGAGACGGTGGAGGCCATCCTCGCCGACATCGCCGCCCGCGGCGACGTGGCCGTCAGGGACCTGTCCGTGCGCTTCGACGGCTGGGACCGCGACAGCTACCGCCTTTCGGCCGCCGAGATCGACGCCTGCCTCGCCGAGCTGTCGCCGCGCGCGCTCGACGACATCGCCTTCGCCCAGGCCCAGGTCCGCAACTTCGCGCAGCACCAGCGCGACGCCCTGCGCGACATCGAGGTGGAGACCCTGCCCGGCGTGGTGCTCGGCCACCGCAACATCCCGGTCAACGCGGCGGGCTGCTACGTGCCGGGCGGCAAGTACCCGCTGCTCGCCTCGGCCCACATGTCGGTGATCACCGCCAAGGTCGCCGGCGTGCCGCGGGTCGCCACCTGCGCGCCGCCGTTCCACGGCCGCCCGGCCGCGGCCATCGTCGCCGCCCAGCACCTGGCCGGCGCCGACGAGATCTACTGCCTCGGCGGCATCCAGGCGATCGGCGCCATGGCGCTCGGCACGCAGACGATCGAGGCCGTCGACATGCTGGTCGGCCCGGGCAACGCCTACGTCGCCGAGGCCAAGCGCCAGCTGTTCGGCCGCGTCGGCATCGACCTGTTCGCCGGCCCCACCGAGACCCTGGTGATCGCCGACGACACCGTGGACGGCGAGATGTGCGCCACCGACCTGCTCGGCCAGGCGGAGCACGGCCCGGACTCGCCCGCGATCCTGCTCACCACCTCTGAGCGGCTCGCGCGCGACACCCTGGCCGAGATCGGGCGCCTGCTGGCGATCCTGCCCACCGCCGACATCGCCCGCCAGGCCTGGGCCACCCACGGCGCCGTCTGCGTCGTGGAGACCGAGGACGAGATGGTCGAGGTCGCCGACGAGATCGCCTCCGAGCACGTCCAGGTCATGACCCGCGACCCCGACTATTTCCTCGCGCACATGACCAACTACGGCGCGCTGTTCCTCGGCCCGCGCACCAACGTCGCGTACGGCGACAAGGTCATCGGCACCAACCACACGCTGCCGACCAGGAAGGCGGCGCGCTACACCGGCGGCCTCTGGGTCGGCAAGTTCCTCAAGACCTGCACCTACCAGCGCATCCTCACCGACGAGGCCTCGGCGCGGGTCGGCGAGTACTGCTCGCGCCTGTGCGCCCTGGAGGGCTTCACCGGCCACGGCGAGCAGGCCAACCTGCGCGTCCGGCGCTACGGCGGCCGCAACGTGCCCTACGGCGCGGCGGCCGGATGAGCCGCACCGCGCCGCCACGGCCCCGCGCATGAGGCCGCCCGTCGCCGTCGTCGGCACCGGCCTGGTCGGCGGCGGCTGGGCCATCGTGTTCGCCCGCGCCGGCCACGAGGTACGCCTGCACGACCAGGCCCCCGGCGCCGCCGCCCGCGCCCGCGCCGAGGTCGCCGCCCGGCTCGACGACCTGCGCGACGCCGGCCTGCTCGACGAGTCCCCCGCCGCCGTGCTCGCCCGCATCCGGCTCGCCAGCGGCCTGGCCGACGCCACCGCCGGGGCCGCCTACGTGCAGGAGAGCGTGTTCGAGCGGCTCGACGCCAAGCGCGCGCTGATGGCCGAGCTCGACGCCGTGCTCGGCCCCGACACCCTGGTCGGCAGCTCGTCGTCCGGCATCGCCGCCTCGCGCTTCACCGACCACGTCGCCTGCCGCGCCCGCTGCCTCGTCGCCCACCCCGTCAACCCGCCCTACCTCGCCCCCATCGTGGAGCTGGTCCCCGCGCCCTGGACCGACCCGCAGACCCTCGCCGCGACGCACGCGCTGATGACGCAGGTCGGCCAGGTCCCCGTCACCCTGGCGCGCGAGGCGGAAGGCTTCGTGCTGAACCGGCTGCAGGGCGTCCTGCTGATGGAGGCCTGGCGCCTCGCCGAGAGCGGCCTCGCCTCCACGGCCGACATCGACCGCACCGTGTCCGAGGGACTCGGGCTGCGCTGGGCCTTCATGGGCCCGTTCGAGACCATCGACCTGAACGCCCCCGGCGGCATCGCCGACTACGCCCGTCGCCTCGGCGGCCTGTACCGCGACATCGCCGCCAGCACCGGCGAGCACCGCGCCTGGGACGATGCCCTGATCGCCACGGTGGAGACGGAGCGCCGCGAGACGCTGCCCGCCGACGCGCTCGCCGCCCGTCGCGCCTGGCGCGACCGACGCCTGATGGCCCTGGCCCGCCACAAGCGCGAGATGGCGCGCATCGACGCGCAGCGCCCGCCGGACGGCCCCGCCTGACCCGCGCCACCGCCGGCTGACGGCGGCCGGCACGACCCCGGAGCGGCCGCCGGACGGGCAGTGCCAGGCAGGAGGCCCGGACAACAGGGCGCGGACAACAGGGAGCGAATGCCGTGGACGTCGTGATCGCCCTTCTCGGGCTGCTGCTGCTGGTCGTCCTCGCCTACCGCGGCTTCAGCGTCATCCTGTTCGCGCCCGTGGCCGCCATGCTGCCGGTGCTGCTGACCTCGCCCGCCATGGTGCCGACCGCCTTCACCGGGCTGTTCATGGCCAAGGCGGTCGTGTTCGTGCGGCTGTACTTCCCGGTGTTCCTGCTCGGCGCCGTGTTCGGCAAGCTGATGGAGATGTCGGGCTTCGCGCGCTCCATCACGATCGCCATCATCCGACTCGTCGGCCCGCAGCGCGCCATCCTCGCCACCGTGCTGGTCGCCGCCGTGCTCTGCTACGGCGGCGTCTCGCTGTTCGTCGTGGTGTTCGCCGTCTACCCCTTCGCCACCGAGCTGTTCCGCCAGGCGGGCATCCCCAAGCGCCTGATGCCCGCCGCCCTGGCGCTCGGCGGCTTCAGCTTCACCATGGACGCCCTGCCCGGCACGCCGCAGATCCAGAACATCATCCCCACCGCGTTCTTCCACACCACCGCCTGGGCCGCGCCGGTCCTGGGCACCGTCGGCTCCGCGGTGATCCTGGTCGCGGGCGTCGGCTACCTGCAGTGGCGCGCCCGCCGCGCCGGCGACGAGGGCTACGGCACCGGCCACCTCAACGAGCCCGACGCCGTGGCGGAAGGCGCCGTGCCGCCGTGGCCCGTCGCCCTGCTGCCGCTGCTCTCCGTCTGGGTCCTGAACAGGCTGTTCACCGGCCTCATCCCCGGCGCCTTCGGCAGGACCGACACCGTGCGCCTGCCCGGGCTGCCGGAGCCGCTCGTCACCGACATCCCCGCCTTCACCGCGATCTGGGCCCTGGAGGCGGCCCTGCTCGTCGGCGTGCTGCTGACCGTGGCGCTCGGCCTGCGCGGAATCCGCGGTCGCTTCAACGAGGGCACCAAATCCGCCGTCGCCGGCGCGCTGCTCGCCACGCTGAACACCGCCTCGGAGTTCGGCTTCGGCGGCGTGATCGCGGCGCTGCCGGGCTTCATCGTCGCCCGCGACGCCCTCGCGGTGATCCCCGACCCGCTGATCAAGGCCGCCATCGCCACCACCACCCTGGCCGGCATCACCGGCTCCGCCTCGGGCGGCCTCAGCATCGCCCTGGCCGCCCTCGGCGGGCAGCTCGTCGCCGCCGCCGACGCCGCCCACATCCCGCTCGAGGTCATGCACCGCATCACCGCGATGGCCAGCGGCGGCATGGACGACCTGCCGCACAACGGCGCGGTGATCACCGTGCTCGCCGTCTGCGGCCTCACCCACCGCCAGTCCTACGGCGACATCTTCATCATCACCCTGATCAAGACCGCCACCGTCTTCCTGGTGATCGCCCTCTACGCGACCACGGGCCTCGTCTAGCGGACGTTGCGGGCCTGGGATTTGCAGAAGAAGGCAGGAATCTTCTTTTTCTGAAGAAAAAGAAGCAAAAAGACTCTACCCATTAAGATCGAGAGCGCTCGGCTGGCTCCGAACTTTTATGGGCAAGGTTCTTTGGTTCTTTCTTTCAAGAAAGAACACGCTTCCTGCTCTTCGTGGCCCGGGGAACGGGGCTGGCAGGTCCATGACAGCCCCACCCCGGCGGCAGGGACGCGCCCGCCTCAGGGCGCCTCGGCCGTCGCCGACTCGCGCCACAGGTCGATCGCCCCCTCGGTCGCGTGGCGATCGATCGCCGCCAGCTCCTCGGCCGAGAACGCCAGGTGGTCGAGCGCGTCGAGGCTGTCGTCCAGCTGTGCCACCGAGCGTGCGCCGATCAGCGCCGAGGTCACCCGCGGGTCGCGCAGCGTCCAGGCGATCGCCATCTGCGCGAGCGTCTGGCCGCGCGAGCGCGCGATCGAGTCGAGCGCGCGGACCTTGCCGAGCACCGCGTCGGTCAGCATCGCGCGCGAGAACGAGCCGGCGCCGCGCCCGGCCCGGGTGTCGGCCGGCACGCCGTCGAGGTAGCGCCCGGTGAGCAGCCCCTGGGCGAGCGGCGAGAAGGCGATGCAGCCGACGCCGAGCCCGTCCAGCGTCGCGAGCAGCTCGTCCTCGATCCAGCGGTTGACCATCGAGTACGAGGGCTGGTGGATCAGCAGCGGCGTGCCGAGGGAGGCCAGGATGGCGTGGGCGCGCCGCGTCATGGCCGGCGAGTACGACGAGATGCCGACGTAGAGCGCCCTGCCCGAGCGGACCGCCTGGTCGAGGGCGCCCATGGTCTCCTCCAGCGGCGTGCGTGGGTCGAGGCGGTGCGAGTAGAAGATGTCGACATGGTCGAGCCCCATGCGCCGCAGGCTCTCGTCGAGGCTGGTCAGCAGGTACTTGCGCGAGCCGCCGGCCCCGTACGGCCCCGGCCACATGTCCCAGCCCGCCTTGGACGAGATCACCATCTCGCGCCGGAGCACGCCGAAGTCGTCGCGCAGGATGCGGCCGAAATTCTCCTCCGCCGACCCGTACGGCGGCCCGTAGTTGTTCGCGAGGTCGAAGTGCGTGACGCCGCGGTCGAACGCGCGGCGGACCACGGCGCGCCCGGTCTCGAACACGTCCGTGCCGCCGAAGTTCTGCCACAGCCCCAGAGAGACCGGCGGCAGGTCGAGGCCGCTGCGGCCGCAGCGGCGGAAGGCGGCGTGCCCGTAGCGGGCCGGGTCCGGCTGGTATGTCATGATGGGTCCCTGTTGCCGGCGGCGGGAGACGCGCCGGGCGTGCCTTCGCGTCGTCGCGACCGCCACTGAACGGCCGGGCACGGGAAACGCTCCCCGGCCTCGCGCGCCCGCCTCGCACGGGTGCGCCGCCCGGCAGCCCTTGCCGCCACGCCGCCGATCCGGCACCACCCGCCCACGCACGACCCCGCGTCCCGCCCTCCCGGACCCGCCCCGCATGACCGCCGACGAGCTGGCAGAGTTCCTCGCCGACTGCCCGACGCTGCACCACATGGCCGCCCGCGGCGCCTGGCCGTCGATCCTCGCCCACGGCCTGCTGTCCACCTCCGCCCTGCTCGACCTGCACGGCGTCGCCGGCCCCGCGCGCGACGCCGTCGAGTCCGTCCGCCGCCCAGAGGGCGTCACCCTGCACGCGCCCGGCCTGCCCCCTGCCACGATCCGCGACCAGAAGCCGCTCGACGAGCCCGGCCTGCGCCGCTGCCTGCAGGACGGCCTGTCGCCCGCCGACTGGTGCCGCCTGCTCAACCGCCGCGCCTTCCTGTGGCCGTCGCGCGCCCGCCTGCTGCGCCTGCTCGACGCCCGCCCCTACCGGCACGAGGCCCACGAGGTGATCGAGCTGGACGCCGCCCGCGTGCTCGCCGCCCACCGCGACCGAATCACCCTGTCCGCGATCAACAGCGGCGTCACCCGCCCGTTCCCCGCGGCGCGCGGCCTGTCGACCTTCCTGCCGATCGACGACTACCCCTACGCCCACTGGCGTGCCCGCCGCCCCCGCGGCGAGCGGGTGGTGGAGCTGGCGGTCGAGCCGGGCCTGCCCGACATCGCCCGCCTGGTGCGCCGCGTCACGCTGATGCGCGGCGCCGAGACCCTGGACGTGCTGTTCGAGGCGTGAGGCGGACCGCAGGGTCGGGCCAGGCCGGAACCCGTCGCAGGCCGCCGCGGACCTGCCCATGCGGTTCCCATGCGTCACGACGGACAGGAAGCGTGTTCTTTCCTGAAAGAAAGAACCGAGGAACTTCTGCCCATGAGAACCCGGACCCGCCCGCGTGTCCGTGCCCCCGTGGACAAAGTCTCTTTGCTTCTTTTTCCCCAGAAAAAAAGGCCTTGCCTTCCTGTGGAAACGCCAGGCCCACGACAGCTCCCAGGCGTCTCCGGAAACCCGCTTCCCCAGTACAAGTTCCCATAGACGGGCCTCTGGCGGAACCGGGGACAGAGCCGCGACCCTGCCTTTCGTGCCGACTGCCACGACCCCAAGGCCTGCGACCGGCCTGCGGCGCCGGACCGCCCATCTCCCGGCCGTTGCCATCGCCCTGCCACAATCAGTGCGGGTGCATGCCAGAAACGTGCTCGCGTTCCCCAGTAACCGGTGCCTGACTACCGCCGGGCTGCGCGTACAGACGTGTGCAACGATCTCCATGGCGCGTGCGTTGTCTCACCCTGGGATATTTTCCGCACGAATGTGGCGCTCGCGCCTGGACAAGCCGATCCGTGTTACTATCTGCCGGCGTACGGACAGGAGATCTGCGTGAGCGATACGTTGACCATCCAGGCGGTGCGGGCCGCATCCGGCTTCAGCCCCGTCGTCGGGCTGAACGTGTCGTCCGACACCGCGGCGGCCACGACGCTGCAGCAGCTCGGCGCGCTCGGCCTCTCGAACGTGCGCGCCTCCGCGACCACGGCCGCGCAGGCCGCCAACCTGGCCGCCCTGGCGCAGAACGGCGTGCACATCGACCTGGTGCTCGCGCCGGGGCAGAGCGCCGCCGCCCTCGTCGCGGTGGCGCGGCAGATCAACGGCGCGGCGCCCGGCTCGCTCGCCTTCTACGAGGGCCCCGACCTCGTCGCCAACCCCGGCTACACCTACACGAACCCCGCGAACGGCGCGGTGCTGTCCGGCTACGTCGCCGCCAACCAGGCGACCGCCGACATGGCGCAGGCGGTCAGCTCCGCCGGCCTCGGCGGCACCCCGATCCTGGGCTGGAGCTCGGCCACCGGCGTGCCCGCCTCCGACACCACGACGCAGGTCGGCGTCAGCTACGTCAACATCAACCCGGGCGACGTGGCGCTCGCCGAGCCCGACTACGCCGCCTTCACCGCCGCCCAGGACGCGGGCCAGAGCGTGAACCGTGCGGCCTCGCAGTACGTCGTCGCCAACGTCGGCGGCGCCACCGCCGGCGCGCTGCTCGACGCGGTGCTCGACGCCCAGTACGTCTACGGCTTCTACGGCGCGCCCGGCGGCGCCACGGCGACGCCCGCCACCTACCTCGCCGCCCCGACCGGCGCCGCGAACAGTCCCGTCGCCCTGTTCAACGCCGACAACTCGCTCACCGGCGCCGGCGCCGACTACGCCAACCTCTCGGCGATCATCGCCGCCGGCCGCAGCGGCAGCGCCGCCGGCTCCACGCTCTCGGTGGGCCTCGCTCCGGCGGAGACCGGCGTGCAGTACGCCGAGCAGCTCCTGGTGTTCGCCGGCCCCGGCGCCAGCGACAACGTGGTGATCTGGGGCGACACCGAGGCGCCCTCCGCCGGCGGCCACGGCCCCTCCGTGCTCAGCTTCGGCACGGTGGAGAGCAGCGTCTCCGTGTTCGACCCCTCGCTGGGCACGGCGGCGGTCGCGACCTACAGCAACATCTCCGAGCTCGACATCGCCAACACCGGCAACGGGCCGCTGGTGGTGCAGGTCTCCGGCGTCACCGGCACCGGCGCCGCGGCGGCCGCCACCTACGCCGGCTACAACGGCGGCGTGTACGCGGTGGCCACGGCCGGCGGCACCACCTTCACCACGCCGATCAACGGCGCGGTGGCGGTCAACGCCTCCGCCTCCGGCAGCGACGTGGTCAACAGCCGCGGCACCGACACCATCACCGCAGGCGGCGGCACGGACGTCGTCTACGCCTCCGGCCCCGCCGCCACGGTGAACGGCGGCAGCGGCACGCTGATCTTCGTGGCAGGTGCCGGCAACTACAACGCGGGCGGCGGCTCCTCGACCGCGATCCTGTACGGCGGCTCCGGCGCCGACACCCTGACCGGGGCCACCGGCGCCGGCTCCATCCTGGTGGCGGGCTCGGGCAACACCACCCTGTCCGGCGGCGGCGGCAACTCCGCCGTGATGTTCGGCGGCACCGGCACCACCAGCTTCTTCGGCAGCGGCGGCGGCCACGACACCATGATCGGCGGCACCGGCAACAACACCTTCACCACCACCGCCGGCGACATCGTGTTCGGCGGCCCCGCCACCGCCAGCGACAGCTTCAACCTCACCGGCGGCGAGATCGTGGTCGAGGGCAACGGCGCGGACACCGTCACGCTGTACTCCGGCGCCTCCACGGTGTTTGCCGGCGGCGGCACCACCAGCTTCAACGTCGCCGCCGGTGCCGGCGTCGCCGCCTCGCTGATCGGCTTCACCGCCGCCGACCACCTGACCCTGGTGGGCGTGACAGCCGACGCGGCCTCCACCGCCGTCGCCCACGCCACCACCGGCTCCTACGGCACCATGCTGAGCCTGGCCGACGGCACCCGCCTCACCCTGTTCGGCGTGGCCGCGCTGAACGCATCCCAGGTCTCCTCCGGCTAGTTTTACTGGACCTCGCCCGCCTTGCCACGCTAGGCGCACCGCGCTGCACCGCAGCACGCCCCGCCGCCCGCCACCCAGTGCCTGCCCCGCCGCCAGCGAATGCCGCCCGCGCCCACTGCCTGAGCCTGCCGCCCGCGTCTGCCGATCGCCGCTTCGCGGACCCGACCGACCCACGCTGACCCAGAGGACCACGATGCACACGCGCTACAAGCTGATGACCGGCGCCGCGTTCGCGGCCCTCGCGGCCCTCGTCCCCGGCCCGCGCGCCATGGCGGCCGAGCTGCTCGACCCGATCCCGCTGGGGACCTCCGGCCTTGCCGCCAACCCTGCGCCCGCGGGCTGCACCCCCGTTGCCGAGACCGGCCCGGTCGACGACTTCCTGGCGATCGTGCGCAACACGCCGCGCTCCGACGTCGGCCCGTACACCGTCACGCTCCCGGGCTATGCCTCCAACCCCGCCAGCACGGCCGGCGACACCTATCGCCCCTACCTGCTGCAGGCATACCCCGGCGACACCATCCGCTTCGACCTGGTCAACCAGCTCACCACCGCCGACGAGACCAGCAGCAGCCCCCTGATCGCCCCCGCCGAGACCATCGAGGCCAACGTCCACTTCCACGGCCTGATCGTCTCGCCGCACTCCAACAGCCCCTCGGCGACGCCGTGCGGCCAGCCCGGCGACTACGTGTTCGCCCAGACCGACCCAGGCGCCACCACCTCGTACCGCGTCGACATCCCCGCCACCCTGCCCGGTCGACTGCTCGGCGCCACCAACTCGCCGACCGCCTATCCGTCCGGCCTGACCTGGTTCCACGCCCACATCCACGGCAAGACCATGGACGACATCGCCTCCGGGCAGGCCGGCCTGGTCTCGGTCGGCGACACCGTGGGCTCCCTGCTGGCGAGCCCGGGCGCCTCCGCCGCAGACCAGGCGGCGCTGAAGTCCACCGTGACCAAGTACCTGGCCCTGCGCGACATCCAGCTCGCGGCGCCCGGCGGCTCCAACCCCTCGATCGCGCCCGCCGGCACCCCGGCCACCTGGCTGCGCGGCGCCACCTCCGAGTTCGACTTCCAGGCCTGCCGCGAGGGCTCGTTCCCCTCGCCCCAGGTCGCCGGCACCACCAACGTCACCGGCGGCAACGGCTGGTGCGGCCACTCCGGGCTGCGCTACATCAACTCCCAGCCGAACCACAGCCACGACGGCGCGAACGGGATGGCGATGGACACGCGCTGGCTGTTCACCGTCAACGGCCAGCTGTACCCCGACATCACGATCGCCGCCGGCTCCAACCACCTGTGGCGCGTCGCCAACCTGAGCGACACCCAGACCTACGTGCTGCAGCTCACCGAGGACGCCACCGGCCAGCAGCAGCCGATGCAGGTCGTCACCCTGGACGGCGTGGTCGCCGGCACCAGCGGCGACCCCTCCAGCACCAGCAAGCAGCTCGGTGTCACCCTCAAGCAGATCCTGCTGCTGCCGGCGACCCGCGCCGAGGTGTTCATCCCCAACACCGCCACCACCGCCGACCGCGCCTTCACCCTGTCCAGCGCCGGCGCCAGCACCGGCGTCAACACCTCCGCCAACCCGGACTTCGACGACTACCAGGGCATCAACACCCCGGCGATCAACCTCGCCCACGTCGTCATGAAGGCCGGCCAGGCCTCGGCCACCCAGCCGCTGTCCCTCACGCTGGCCGGCGCCGCCGCCAGCACCCAGGCCAACACGCGCGGCCTGACCGCGACCAGCACCGCGGCCTTCGCCGCCCCGCCCACCAACTGCATCGCCCTGCCGCAGTACGGCGGCACGTCGTACGGCTTTCGTCGCCGCATCGACTTCGCGATCGGCAACAACCTGTCGCTCGGCAGCGAGATCATCAACGCCGCCACCGGCAGGAGCATCGACACCACCCTCGACGCCAACGGCGCCGGCGCCAACACCATCCCGCAGAGCTTCTTCCCGATGGCCGACATGACCAACCCGTCGGCCGACCGACACATCTGCCCGCGCCTCGGCGAGCAGGAGGTCTGGGAGCTGGTCAACTACAGCAACGAGATGCACAACTTCCACATCCACCAGGTGAAGTTCCGCCTGAGCGTGCCCGGCGACCGCGGCGTGCCCCCCGGCTACACCGCGGCGCAGGCCATCACCGACCCGAACAACATGGTCGCCGCCCTGGCTCCCGAGGTCGCCGGCCAGAGCCCGGTCGCCAACGTCGACCTGTGGCACGACACCCTGCCGGTGCCGCCTGCCTCGACCAACGGCGTCCCCGGCCGCGTCTTCGTCACCATCCCGTTCCGCGCGCAGCAGCAGGTCGGCAGCTTCGTCTACCACTGCCACTTCCTCTACCACGAGGACCTCGGGATGATGGCCGTGGTGCAGGTCTACGACCCGCTTGCCCCCACACGCGTCACCGAGAACGCCGTCGACGACGCGATCCGCGCCAGCATGTGCACCGCCCCCGGCTCCGCGGTGCTGCCCAGCCCCGGCGACAGCCTGCTGCAGCGCCTCCGCACCCTGGTCGCCAGCCCGACCTGAGCGCGGAACGCCGCTCCCGGAGGCCCTCGAACCCAGGGTCTCCGGACTCCGCCAGACCCTCGACCTCGGAAGCCTTTCCTATAGACGGGTTTCCAAAGGCCTCAGGCCTTTGGCGGGTCCGGGCAGAGCCCGGCCTTGCTTTCTCGGCACCGCCACAGTTGCCGAACCATGCCTGAAGTGACCCCCCCGAACCCGGACACGCACCCCCCGAGGAACGCCGGCCTCGACCTGATGCGGTGCACGGCGATCCTCTGCGTCCTGGCCTCGCACCTCGGCCAGGCCGTGCCCTGGTGGTTCGGCTGGCGCTGGGGCCAGCGCATCCCGCCGGAGATCGGCGGCCTCGGCACCTACGGCGTGGTGCTGTTCTTCGTCCTCAGCGGCTTCCTGGTCGGCGGCATCGCCTTGCGCGCCATGCGGCCCTCCCCCACGCGGCGGACCGTGGCGGTCTTCCTGGCGCGGCGCTGGATGCGCACCGTCCCGCTGTACTATGTGGCGCTGGCGCTCGTGCTGGCCACCGCGCCGCCTGCGACCGACCGCCTCGGCCACGTCCTGGCCTATGCGACCTTCACCCAGAACCTGCTCGGCGACATGCCGCAGGACCACTGGTTCTCGGTGTCCTGGTCGCTCGGCGTGGAGGAGTGGTTCTACCTGCTGTTCGGCCTCGGCGGGCTGGGCCTCGCCACGCGGCTGCCGGCCGGCGCGGCGGGATGGACCATGGTCGCGCTGCTCGTCGCGCTGCCGACCTGGCTGCGCTGGACCGCGCCGCGCGCGATGTTCTTCGCCTACGCCGACCCTTTGTGGTTCGATGCTCTCGCCGCCGGCGTCGCCGTGGCCAGGATCACGCAGCACGTGCGCATCCCCCCGGCGGCCGCGGCGCTGCTCGGCCTCGCCGGGGCCTGGTGCGCCGGCGTCGTGCTGACCGACCGGCTGCACCTGCCGCTCGCCGCCTACAACACGCTCATGCCCACGGTGATGGCCAGCAGCGCGGCGCTGCTCCTCCCCGCCGCGACGCTGTGGCGCACGGGCCGCGGCCTGCTGCCACGGCTGGTCGCCTGGGTGAGCACGCGCTCCTACGGCCTGTACCTGTTCCACTCCGCCGTGCTCGGCCCGGCGAACGCGTTCGTCGCCAGGCAGATCGACGCGCACCCGACCTACGGCGAGAACGGCGCCCCGGCGTGGGTCCTGCTGCCGGCCATCGGCGTCGCGCTGGTGCTGCCGTGCGTGATGGCGGAGCTGGGATACCGGCTGGTGGAGACGCCGGTCATGCGGCTGCGGCCGGCGCGGTGAGGATCGTCACGGACCTGCCAGCCATGGTCCCGTGCGACACGGCAGGAAGAAAGCAGTTCCTTCCTGAAAGAAAGAACCAGAGAACTTTCACCCATGAGGATCCGGATCTGCCCGCGCGTCCCTGATCTTATGTGCAAAGTCTTTTTGCTTCTTTTTCTTCAGAAAAAGAAGAGTCTTGTCTTCCTGTGGAAGCGGCAGGCCGGTGCAAGCCGCCAGGAGCCCCCCCCCTCGCGTTCCAGGCCTCACTGCGCCTCGGCCGCGTCCCTCTGCGCCTGCCAGAGCGCGTGGGCGTTGCGGCAGATGCTCAGCCAGCACTGGTCGGAGATGTCGTGGATGTCGCGTTCCGGCGCGAAGCGGTCGATGTAGCCGCACAGCAGGCCCGGCGCCGTCCACTCGACGCTGCCGGGCAGCCTGTCGCCTGCCGCCGGGACCACGTAGAGCAGCGTGTTGTCGCCGTGGCCGCGCAGGCACGCCCAGACCGGCGCGACCTCCTGCGGCGTCAGGTCCTCGTTCCGTTTCAGGACGAAGATCTTCTCCGCGTCCTCCATGTCCTCCAGGATCATGCGCTGCAGCAGCTGCAGCCGCTTCTGCGTCTCCAGCCGGAAGTCCTCGCCGCTGATCGACCGCCGGCTGCGGAACGAGTGCGAGTTCAGCCCGTAGATGTCGTGGCGGACCATGTACTCGAGATCCTCCTCCGCATCGCCGACCCGCCCGCTCATCCAGTACGAGATGTGCTCCAGGCTCGCCAGGTCGCGGAAGCCGCTCGCCACCCCCAGCAGCAGCTGCGCCAGCCCGATGCCGGCGAAGCGCAGCAGCTGCAGGGGCTCCGCGCCGTGCGTCCTCTGGCAGAAGCCGAACTCGCAGGTGTCGCCCAGGCTCTGGAACCGGCCGAACAGCCTGTCCGGGGCAAGCTCCGCACCCTGCCGCGGCTCCGACTCCGCGGGCAGGCCCGACATCCCGTACAGGCTCAGCCGGCTGATCTCGACCGACAGCACCCGGACGTCGGTGCCGCCGATGAGCGTGGACACGTCCACCCCGTCGTAGTGCGCGAGCGTCAGCTGGATCCGGCCGTCGCGGACCAGCGCGCGCGGCACCACCACGGAGACCGCCACCCCCTTCCTCACCGGCGAGGTCTGCAGGAACCGCCCCTGGCTCCAGAACGAGACCTTCTGCGGCTTGGCGATCGGCGACATCGCCAGGACCACGAGGTAGGACGGGTGAGTCTCCTCGACCTCGATCTCGACGTGGCTGCGCGAGTTGATCGCCCAGACCGAGCCGCTCTCCGGGGTGGACCAGCCCCAGACCAGGCTGCCCAGCCCGGAGCCCCCGATGCGGCATTCCAGCTCCCTGAGGTGAACCAGCGCCATGTGCACTCCCTTGCGCGTCCCTGACGATGCCTGACGCGGCACTCGGGCCGAGGGAGATCCGGCCCGCTGTCCTGACGGCCTCCATCGTCCGGGGGCGGCCCGTTGTCAACTCGCCGTCAGGGCCCCGCGCCCGGCCTCCTGCCCATGCCGCGGCGCACAGGCCCGGCCGTGCCGGCGGCACCGCCATCCGGCAGAGACACGACGCCCGCGCGACGCCCTGCAGCCGACGCCAGTACCTACAGCTCTTCGATTGTCCGCCCGGCCACACGCTCGCGCCATCGACGCAAGTACCAGTGACAGCACACGCCGGGCGTGCTTTCTCGTCCGGTCAATCGCCAGGAAGGCCCAGCATGAAGACCACCGACCTCGTCGACCACGTCGCCACCGCCGCCGGCCTCGACCGCCTGGTCGCCAGGACCGCGGTCGAGGCGGCCCTCGCCGGCATCGTCGCCGCCGCGCGCAAGGGCGACGAGGTCAGCCTCGCCGGCTTCGGCAAGTTCAAGGTCAAGGACAGCCCCGCGCGCCAGGGCCGCAACCCCGCCACCGGCCAGCCGATCGACATCGCCGCCTCGCGCAAGCTCGGCTTCTCCGCCGCCAAGCAGGTCCGGGACGCGCTGGCCGGCTGACAAGGCAGGGCCAGAGGCCCTGCCTCCGGCCTCCGCTCGAGACGACCGCCTCGAGGATCCCTCACCCAGGCCAGGGGATCAAAGGGCCCCCCGGCCCTTTGCGGGTCCGGGCGGCGCCCGGCCTTCCTCCTCCACCCACGCCGCGTACGGCGTCCCTGCCGCCATGTGCCGGTTGTAGTCCGGCGCCCCGTCCCGCCACCACACCGGGCCCCGCTCCCCCAGCGCCCGCTTCGCCGCGTCCACCCTTGCCCGCGCGGCCTCGCGCGCCTCGGCGTCGCCCGCGCGCATCGCCGCCCCCTTCGCCCGCCGCGCATCCATCAGCTCGTGCGTCAGCGCCACGCGCGTCGCCTCGTCCAGCCCCGGGTCCGTGCACCGCCACAGCCGCCCGCGCACCACGAAGTACCGCCCGTCCGGCGTCACCGGGTATCGCATCGCTACATCAGCACCGGGATGCCGTGCTGCTTGGCCTTGCTGACCGGCTCGACGTGGATGTTGATCACGGCCTCCCCCAGCTCGGCGCGGATGCCGTGCTCGATGCGGTCGCAGATCTCGTGCGCGTCCTCCACCGCCATGCGCGAGGGCACCACCAGGTGGAACTCGATGAACGTCGCCCGCCCCGCCACCCGCGTGCGCACGTCGTGCGCCTCGATCGCGCCATCGGCATAGCGCGCGATCAGCCCGCGGATCGCCGCCGCCTCCTGCGGGTCGGTGACCTCGTCCATCAGCCCCCCCACCGCCTCGCGCAGCATCCGGTACCCCGCCCACAGGATGTTCAGCGCCACCAGCACCGCCACCGCCGGGTCGATGCGCAGCAGCCCGGTGAGCGGCACCAGCGCGAACCCCGCGATCACGCCGCCCGTGGTCCACACGTCGGTGAGCACGTGCCGCCCGCCCGCCGTCAGCGCCGGCGACTTCACCCGCCGCCCCTGGCGCAGCAGCACCAGCCCCCACCCCAGGTTCCCCAGCCCCGCCAGCGCGTTCAGCCCGATGCCCAGCAGCGGCGCGTCCGGCACGTGCGGATGCTCCCACGCCAGCCACGCCTCGCGCCCGATCAGCAGCGCCGTGGTGAGCACGAGCGTGCCCTCCACCATGGCGCTGAAATACTCCGCCTTGTGGTGCCCGTAGGGATGGTTCGCGTCCGCCGGGCGCGCGGCATACCACAGCGCGAACAGCGCCGTGCCCGCGCCCGCCACGTTGATCACCGTCTCCAGCGCGTCGGAGTACAGCGCCACGCTGCCGGTGACCCAGTACGCCGCCGCCTTGAGCGCCAGCACAGCCAGGCTGACGGCCACGCTGCCCCAGGCGACCCGCATCGTGCGATTCATCCGTCCCCCGCCCCTGCCCGCCGGTTGTACGGCAATCCTCCCGCACGCGGAACGCCCGATGAAAGGCAGGGCAAGGTTGAGGCTCTGCCTCAAACTCCGCCAGGGGGAGCCCCCCTGGACTGGCCTCGCCTAGAAAGTGCCGGTCCAGGGGCGGCTCGCCCCTGGCGGGTCCGGGCAGAGCCCGGCCCTGCTTCCTGCGCGCAACCCGCACCCCGTCCCCGCGTTCCGCCTTCGGGGCAGTCCCGGAGTGCGCCCGATGACCAAGTTCCATGGCAAGCCCCCCGGCAGCGGCGCCGGCACCATCTCCTCGCGCACCGAGCGCCTGCGCCCCTCGCTCGCGCTGGACCCGAAGCAGGTCGCCGAGGCCCGCCGCCTGCGCCGCGCCGGCCACGAGCCCGGCGAGATCGCCATCGCCCTCGACCTCCCCTTCGAGGAGATCGAGAAGGCCCTGATGCAGATGCGCTCGCCGCGCCCGGAGACCACGCGCGGCACGCTGAACGTCACCCTCGCCGCCCACCGCATCCTGATGGCCGAGCGCCAGGGCAACGAGCCGGTCTGGCAGACCATGGACCGCGTCGTCGACGAGCTGCTCCGCCTCCGCGCCGCCGCCGCCAGGCCCGCGGCCCGGCGCAAGGACCTGCCGTCGCAGCCGCTGCTGGCTCTGGAGTAGGCAGGCAAGGTTGAGGCTCTGCCTCAGCCTCCGCCAGGGCGAGCCGCCCTGGACCGGCCTCTCTTAGGCAGGAGAATCGAAGAGCGCTTTGCGGGTCCGGGTCAGGTCCGGCCTTAGGCCTTCGCCACCCGACCGCTCATCTCCGCCCCGTCCTCCGGCCGCAGCAGCGCCGCCATCGGCGCCGCCGCCAGCGACACCGCGGCCACCGCCAGGAACGCCGCCGAGTAGTCCACGACCCCCGGGTGCGCCCGCCCGCCGAGCACGCTGGCCAGCTCCAGAGCCCCCGCCCCCGCCGACACCCCCAGCGTGATCGAGAGCTGCTGGATCGTGGTGTAGAGCGTCGTCGCAGCACTGACCCGCGCCGCCGGGATGTCCGCGTAGGCGACCGCGTTGTACGCCGTGAACTGCAGCGAGCGCGCGAACCCGCCCGCCAGCAGCACGCCGTACAGCGCCGCCATCGGCCAGGCCGGCCGGAACAGCCCCATCGCCCCCAGCAGCACCGCCGACAGCGCGCCGTTCCACACCAGCGTGGTCCTGAACCCGAAGCGGCGCAGCGTGAGCCCGGTCACCGGCTTCATCGCCAGCGCCCCCGCCGCGCTGGCGAAGGTGACGAAGCCGCTCTGCAGCGCGCTCTCCCCGAAGCCGAGCTGCAGCATCAGCGGCAGCAGGAACGGCACGGCGCCGACGCCGACGCGGAACAGCGACCCCGACACCACCGACACCCGGAACGTCCCCACCCGCAGCAGCGACAGGTCCAGCAGCGGGTGCGCGCGGCTGCGCGCGTGCAGCAGATACCCCCCCGCCGCCGCCATGCCTGTGCCCAGCAGGGCGAGCGTCGCCCCCCACGGCACCACGCCGCGCCCCGCCGTCTCCAGCCCCGCCATCAGCGCCGCCATCGCCAGCCCGCTCAGCACCAGGCCGCGCATGTCCAGCGGGTACGGCTCGGCCTCGCGCGCGTCGGGGATGAACAGGCTCACCAGCACGATGCCCAGCACGCCGATCGGCACGTTGATGTCGAACACCCAGCGCCAGCTCGCGTACGTCACCAGGAACCCGCCCAGCGGCGGCCCCACCACCGGCCCGACCAGCGCCGGCACCGTGAGCCACGCCATCGCCGACACCAGCTCCGCGCGTGGCACGCTGCGCAGCAGCAGCAGCCGTCCCACCGGCAGCATCATCGCGCCCCCCGCGCCCTGCAGCACCCGCGCCGCCACCAGGAACGGCAGGCTCTCCGCCCGCCCGCACAGCACCGAGGCGACGGTGAACACCGCGATCGCCGCGCGGAACACGGTGCGCGTGCCGAAGCGGTCCGCCATCCACCCCGACGCCGGGATGAACACCGCGAGGCTCAGCAGGTAGGAGGTCAGCGCCACGTTCATCCGCACGGGATCGACGCCGAAGGTGTGCGCCATCGCCGGCAGCGCGGTCGAGATCACGGTGGAGTCGAGGTTCTGCATGAACAGCGCGCAGGCGACGATCAGCGCGGTCAGCCGGGAGGAACGCATGGCGCGGTGTCGAGCACAGGGAAGGCGGCAAGACAAGCAGGCCTGACCCTCCCTCCGCTGGCCCAGGCGGGCCATCGGAACCTTCGGGCCAGCTGCGCCCGGACCCGCGAAGGGCCAGCGGCCCTTTGATCCCCGTTCCTTAGGAGAAGCCGGTCCAGGGCGGCTCGCCCTGGCGGAGTCCAGAGGCAGAGCCTCTGGCCTTGCCTCCTACCCGACCGGACAGACCCCGAGTGCGTTCTGCCCCGCCGCCGCCTTGCCCAGCGGGTGCAGCTGCACCTGGTCCAGCGCCGGCGAGTCGTCCTCGGGAAACGGCGTCGCCCCGGCCGGCAGGCAGTTCGACGCCAGGATGAACGCCGTGACGTCCGCGTACTGCGCCGGGCTGAGGCTGCCGCCCGCGTTGAGCGGCATCATCGTGAACACGATGGTGCGGATCGCCTCCAGCGACCACGAGTTGTCCGCCGCCGAGGCCAGGAACTCCGTCCCCGCGATCGCCGGCGCCGCGACGCCGTGCATGTCCGCGCCGTGGCAGCCGACGCAGTTCTCGGCGTACACCGCCTTGCCCGCCACCGCCTGCGCCTGCGTGTACAGCGCCGGGAACGGCGCGCCATCCCCGGCCGGAGCCGCCGCCGGAGCCGCCGCCGGAGCCGCCACGGGCGCCGCCTGCGCGACCGCCGCCGGAGCCGCAGGCTGTGACGTCGCCGGTTGCGGCACGGCGGCC
>CAXSER010000016.1:0-19227 GCA_964236315.1 uncultured Acetobacteraceae bacterium
CCGCCGACCTCGCCGGCCGCCGCCAGGCCCAGGCCCTGCTGCGCACGCTCCACGCCGAGCTGCTGAGCCACGACAGCGCCACCCTCACCCTGGAACGCTGGTGCGCCGCGCACGGCCTGGGCTCCCCCGCCCTCGTGGTCGCCGATCGCGTCCGCGGCGCCGGATCCGTCCCCGATCCCGCCACCCGCGCCCTGCTCGACGTCCCCGACGCCGAGCCGGTGCGCCATCGCCGCGTGCACCTGCGCTGCGGCGCCGTGGTGCTGTCCGAGGCCGAGAACTGGTACGTCCCGCGCCGCCTGACCCCCGCGATGAACGCGGCGCTCGACGGCAGCGACGTCTCGTTCGGCCACGTCGTCGCCCCGCTCTGCTTCCGCCGCCACACCATCGGCGCCGAGACCCTGTGGCGCCCGCTTCCCGACGGCTGGACCGAGGCCGACGCGACCGACCCCGCGGCCGACCCTGGCGGAACCATGCCGGTCCCCTGCGTGGTGCTGCGCCACCGCGCCGTGCTGCGCCTCCCGGACGGCACGCCGTTCAGCGTGGTGGCCGAGGACTACACCGACGGCGTCCTCGCCTTCCCCCCCGGACACAGCACTCCCTGAGGCCGGCGCCCCGGGTCCACGGCGGTCACATCCGTGTGCCCTGGTTCCGCCGCTGTGCCTTCTTGCCGCGGCGAGGCACAGTCACTCATACAGCCCTGGTCACGAACCGGAACCGGGCAGGATACCCCCATGAAGCTGCTGCACGTCGACTCCAGCATCCTCGGCGACAACTCCGCGAGCCGCGCGATCACCGCCGCCGCCGTCGCCCGGCTGCGCACGCTCCACCCCGGGCTGGAGGTGACGTACCGCGACCTCGCCGCCCACCCCGTCGGCCCGCTCACCGGCGCCTACCTGGCCGGGCAGAGCGCCGAGGTGGCGCACGACCAGGCGATGCAGGAGGACCTGTCCCTCGGAGGCGCGGTGCTCGCCGAGTTCCTCGCCGCCGACATCGTGGTGCTCGGCGCCCCGATGTACAACCTCGGCATCCCCGCCCAGCTCAAGGCCTGGGTCGACCGCATCATCATTGCTGGCAAGACCTTCCACTACACCGCGACCGGCCCGGTCGGCCTCGCCGGCGGCAAGCGCGTGGTCCTCGCCCTGGCGCGCGGCGGCTTCTACGGCCCGGGCACCCCGGCGTCCCACGTCGAGCACTCCGAGTCCTACCTGCGCGCGGTGCTCGGCTTCATCGGCCTGCCCGACATCGAGGCCATCGTCGCCGAGGGCATCGCGACCGGCCCGGAGCAGCGGCAGAAGGCGCTGGACGGCGCCCTAGCCCAGGCCACCGCGCTGGCGGCCTGAAGCAGGCGGGGTCGAGGCCCTCCCCGGCAAGGACCGCGAACTCCTTCAAGCTCCCGTCCTCCGACGGCTCCAGGTCGAAACGGGACCCGAAAGCCCAGGCCTCGGCGGGTCGGGGAAGCGCCCGGCCTGCCAGGCCGGCCGGGCGCTTAGGCGCGCGATCGTCGCGGGTCCCGCCGCCTAGCGGACGCCGAGCAGCTCCACGTCGAAGATCAGCGTGGCGTTCGGCGGGATCGCGCCGCCCGCGCCGCGCGCCCCGTAGCCGTGCTCCGGCGGCAGCACCAGCCGGCGCCGCCCGCCGACCCGCATCGTGGCCACGCCGATGTCCCAGCCGGAGATCACCTCGCCCGCGCCCAGCGTGAAGACGAACGGCTGCCCCCGGTCGCGCGAGCTGTCGAACTTCTTGCCCGGCTTGCCGCCGTCGTCCAGCCAGCCGGTGTAGTGCACGCTCACCCGCTGCCCCTTCGCGGGCTCCGGCCCGTCGCCGACGGCCTCGTCGATGATGCGGATGCCGTTGGGCAGCGTGGTCTCGGTCGGCTCGGTCTCGGCCAT
Source organism: uncultured Acetobacteraceae bacterium (assembly GCA_964236315.1). Taxonomy (GTDB): domain Bacteria; phylum Pseudomonadota; class Alphaproteobacteria; order Acetobacterales; family Acetobacteraceae; genus CAXSEF01. The sequence goes on from CAXSER010000016.1 coordinate 1,890, forward strand.
GGGTGCGCTCCTGCAGAGGGCGCCGGACTCGACGCCCCTCGGCGGCAGCAACGCATGGCGCCGCCGGGGTTTGCCGCAGAAGCAAGGCCAGAGGCTCTGCCTCTGGACTCCGCCAAAGGCTCGCCTTTGGAATCCTCTACCTAAGGGAGGGTTTCCAAAGGCCCAGCCTTTGGCGGAGTTTGAGTCAGAGCCTCAACCTTGCTGCCTTCGCCTTCCGCCACCGCGCGCCGCGCCATCTCCAGCGCCCCCTCGCGCGTCCTCGCCCCGCCCACGAAGCGCCGGACATGCACGAACACCGCGTCGCCGACGCCCGATGCCTCCGCCAGCTCCGCGTTCTGCAGCCCCGCCCATGCCTCCGGCAGCGGCAGCCGCTGCGCGAACGACCCCGGCTCCGGCGGCATGCAGTCCACCATCCAGTTGCCGTTGCTCACCGGATAGACCGCGTACACCACCGGCAGGGCGTGGGCGAACACCGCCCCCTTCCACGGCATCCCCCGCTCCAGCTCCAGGATGCGCGGGTCCGCCGAGGCCGCGTGCGCCGCCACGATCCCCGCCGCCGCCGCCAGCCTGGCGCGCAGCGACGCGGCGCGCCGGCGCAGCACCCCGTCGACCAGCGCCACCGCCACCGCGAACGCCGCGTCGGTGGCCGCATCGCTCTGCACCGCGTCCCAGCCCGGATTGCAGTCCCCCACCAGCGACGACAGCCCGAGCGTGTCGTCCGAGGACGCGGCCACCCCGTTGTCGTTCTCGTCGATGCGCCGCACCACCGTCCCGTCGATCTCCGCCGCGATCGCGCCCGCCAGCGCCTGCTGCCCGGCGGGCAGCAGCGCGCGCATCGCCGCCTCCCCGTGCACCTGCCAGACCAGCCCGGCCGAGCTGAACGGCGTGCCGTCCTCGCGCGCCGGCGCGCCGCGCTGGTGGTGGTCGAAGCGCGCGTGCGCCGGGTCGTGCACGCTGCCCACGTCCCACACCACGTCGCCGCCGGCGATCACCGCCGCGTCGCGCGTGCGCACCAGCGTGTGGTCCGTGCCCGCCTCGCCCAGTCCCAGCGCCAGGCGCAGCACGACATAGGCGAACACCTCGTCGCAGTGGAACTTGCCGCTGTGGGTGACGAGCAGCGGGCGAGGGTCCGGCATGGCAGCCTCTTTCGGTCGGTGGCCCGGCGCGGTGCCGGCGGCAACCCCGGTGCTACACGGTTCGACGGCCCGCCGCGACCCGTGACGCCCTGGCACGTCCCACCCCGCCGGCCGTCCCGCGACAGCCAGGACGCCTCACCGTCCGTCGAACCGTCCCCGCACGCGAGGAGTCACGCCCCCACGAGGCCGTCGTCGGCCTCTCCGGCCCGCCCCGCCCGAAGCGGACCGGCCCTGTCCGCCCGGCTGCGGCGGAGCCGGCGCAGCCCGGGCCGCCGCAGCACGGCCGGCCTCAGGCCTGCTCCGCCGGCCGCGCTGCCGGCTGACGCGACCGCCGCGCGTGGAAGATGCGCTGCACCACGGTGTAGAACACCGGCGTGAACAGCAGCCCGAACACCGTCACGCCCAGCATGCCGAAGAACACCGCCGTGCCCAGCGTCTGCCGCATCTCCGCGCCCGCCCCTGTGGCGCTCATCAGCGGCACGACGCCGAGGATGAAGGCGAACGAGGTCATCAGGATCGGGCGCAGCCGGGTGCGCGCCGCCCGCTCCGCCGCCTCGGCCGGCGCGGCACCTTCGTCCTCCGCCTGGCGCGCGAACTCGACGATCAGGATCGCGTTCTTCGACGCCAGCCCGACCAGCACCACGAAGCCGATCTGCGCCAGGATGTCGACGTTCATGCCGCGCAGCAGCAGGCCCGAGATCGCGGCCAGCAGGCACATCGGCACGATCAGCACCACCGTCAGCGGCAGGCTCCAGCTCTCGTACTGCGCGGCCAGCACCATGAACACGAACAGCACCGAGGCGCCGAAGATCATCAGGGTGGAGTTGCCGGCCTGGCGCTGCTGGAACGCGAGGTCGGTCCACTCGAACCCCATCCCCGCCGGCAGCCGCTCGCCCGCGAGCTTCTCCATCGCCGCCAGCGCGTAGCCCGACGACACGCCCGGCATCGTGCCGCCCTGCACCTCGGCCGCCGGGAACAGGTCGTAGCGCGGCACCCGGTACGGCCCGGTCACGTCGTGGAAGCCCGCCACCGAGCCGATCGGCACCATGGCGCCCGCGGCGTTGCGCGTCTTCAGCCGCGCGATGTCCTCCGTGCTCGCGCGGAACCGCCCGTCGGCCTGCGCCATCACCTCGTAGGTGCGCCCGAGATAGTTGAAGTCGTTGACGTAGGCCGAGCCGAGATAGACCTGCAGCGCCTCGAACACCTTCTCCGGCGACACGCCGAGCTTCTCGGCGCGCACGCGGTCGATGTCGGCGTACACCGTCGGCGTGCCGCTGCTGAACTGGGTGAACACGCCCGCCAGCCCCGGCACGGCGTTGGCGGCCCCCGCCAGGTCCTGCGCCGCCACGGCCAGCGCGGCCGCGCCCGCGCCGCCCTGGTCCTGGACCATCATCTTGAAGCCGCCGGAGTTGCCGATGCCGCTCACCGGCGGCGGCGCCAGCACGATCACGAAGGCGTCCTGCACCGCCGACAGCCGCTGTCGCAGCGAGGCCAGGATCTCCGGCGCGCTCTGGTGCTGCCCCTCGCGCTGCTCGAACGTCTTCAGTCCCGAGAAGATGGTGCCGGCGTTGGACGCGTTGGTCAGGCTCGCCCCGTCCAGGCCCGCGAACACCACCGCGTTGCGCACCCCCGGCGTGTCCAGGATGATCCGCGTCACCTCGCGCACCACCGCGTCCGTGCGCGTCAGCGACGCGCCGGGCGGCAGCTGCATCACCGTGATCAGGTAGCCCTGGTCCAGCTCCGGGATGAAGCCGGTGGGCGCGCGGCTGAACTGCCAGCCGGTGAGGCCGATCAGCCCGACATAGGCCAGCAGCACCACCGCGCTCAGCCGGATCAGCCCCGCGGTCAGCCGGCCGAACCGCACCGACAGCCACTCGAACGCGGCGTTGAACCCCGAGAAGAACGCCGTGACCGGCAGCGTCAGCAGCGCGAGCACCGACCGGCGCCCCCGCGGCGAGGCCGTCCCGTCCGCCGCATGCGTCTCGTGCGGCCTGAACAGCAGCGCGCACAGCGCCGGGCTCAGGGTGAGCGAGACGAAGCAGGAGATGACCGTCGACGCCGAGATCGTCACCGCGAACTGGCGGAAGAACTGCCCGGAGATGCCGCTGATGAACGCCGACGGGATGAACACCGCGCACAGCGTCAGCGCGATCGCCAGCAGCGCGCCGCCCACCTCGTCCATGGTGCGGTGCGCCGCCTCGCGCGGCGACAGCCCGAGCCGCAGGTTGCGCTCGACGTTCTCGACCACGACGATCGCGTCGTCGACCACGATGCCCACCGCGAGCACCAGCCCGAACAGCGACAGGTTGTTCAGCGAGAACCCCAGCGCCGCCAGGATCGCGAAGGTGCCCACCAGCGACACCGGGATCGCGATGATCGGGATGATCGACGCCCGCCAGGTCTGCAGGAACAGGATCACCACGACGACCACCAGCGCCACCGCCTCGACGATGGTCACCACCACCTCGTGCACCGACTGCGCGATGAACAGCGTGGTGTCGTAGGCGATGTCGAAGCGCAGGCCCGGCGGGAACTGCTCCGAAAGCTGGCGCATCTCGGCGTGGATGTGCTGGGCCGTGGACAGCGCGTTCGAGCCGGGCTGCTGGAACACCAGCAGCGCCGTCGCCGGCAGCGTGTTCAGGTAGCCGTTCGAGCCGTAGTCCTGCGCGCCCAGCTCCACCCGCGCCACGTCGCGCACCCGCGTCACGTGCCCCGCCGCGTCGGACTTGATCACGACCTCGCCGAACTGCTCGGGCTCCGTGAGCCGCCCCTGCGTCTGCACGTTGAGCTGGAACGCGCCCGGCTGCGGCATCGGCGGCTGCCCCAGCACGCCCGACGAGACCTGCACGTTCTGCGCCTGCAGCGCGGCCACCACCTCGCCCGCGGTCATGTCGTGTGCGGCCACCTTGTCCGGGTCGAGCCAGATGCGCATCGAGTAGTCGCGCCCGCCGAAGATCTGCACGTCGCCCACGCCGTCGAGCCTGGCCAGCGCGTCCTTCACGTGCAGCGTCGCGTAGTTCGACATGTACAGCTGGTCGCGCGACCCGTCCGGCGAGGACAGGTGGATCACCATCAGGATGTCCGGCGAGTTCTTCTTCACCGTGACGCCCAGCCGCTGCACCGCGTCGGGCAGCCGGGGCAGCGCCACCGAGACGCGGTTCTGCGTCAGCACCTGCGCCGTGTCCAGGTTGGTGCCCAGCTTGAACGTCACCGAGACGATCAGCTTGCCGTCGCCGGTGGACTGGCTGCTGAGGTACAGCATGTTCTCGACGCCGTTGATCTGCTGCTCCAGCGGCGTCGCCACCGTCTGGCTCAGCACCTCGGCCGACGCGCCGGGATAGGTCGCGGTGACCTGCACCATCGGCGGCGCGATCTCGGGATACTGGGTGATCGGCAGGGTGAAATACGCCACCGCGCCGACGATGGTGATGAACAGCGACAGCACGGTCGCGAACACCGGCCGGTCTATGAAGAAATGGGACAGACGCATGGCAAGGTGTCCTGAAAAAACAGTTCGGAGCCGAGGCAAGGCCAGGGTTCTGCCCTGGACCCGCCAGGGCGAGCCGCCCTGGACCTGCACACGAAAGGAAAGGCGAGGCGTGCCCCTCGGAGGCCGGTCCAGGAGCGGCTCGCCCCCGCCTTGAAGAAGGGGCGGGTCCGGGCGGAGCCCGGCCTTACTTCCCGGCCGCCTCGATCGTCCCGGCCTGCGCCGTGACCTTCATGCCCGGCCGCATGCGCATCAGCCCGCGGATGACGACCTGGTCGGTGGCGGACAGCCCGCTCGTCACCACGCGCAGCCCGTCGTCGCCGAGCGCGCCGATCTCCACCGGGCGCGGCGCCACCGCGCCGTCCGCGCCCACCACCATCAGCAGCTTGCGCGACTGGTCGGTGACCAGCGCCGCGTCCGGCACCAGCAGCACCGGGCGCGGCGCCGACACCGGCAGGCGCAGCCGGGCGAACTGCCCCGGCGCGATCAGCAGGCCGGGGTTCGCGAGCGTGGCGCGGGCGTGCATCGTCCCGCTGCTGCGCTCCACGGCGTTGTCGAGGAAGTCCAGCGTGCCCTGCCTCGGCCAGCCCGTCTCGTCGCCCAGCGCGGCCTGCACGGTGCGGTCGAGCCCGGGCGCCCCTGTCGTCGCGAAGCGCGCGTATGCCAGGTAGTCCGCCTCGCTCATGTCGAAGTCGAGGTGCAGCGGGTCGAGCGAGACCAGCGTGGTCAGCGCCGTGCCGGACCCCGAGCCCGGCCCGCCCGTGACAAGGCTGCCGATCGAGACCTGGCGCATGCTGACCCGCCCGGCGAAGGGCGCGGTGATGCGGGTGAAGTCGAGGTTGAGCTGGGCCGCGTGGATCGCCGCCTTGGCCTGCTCGACCGTCGCCGTGGCGGCGAGCTGGGCCTGCACGCGCTGGTCGAGCACCTCGCGCGAGGCGAAGCTCTCGCGCACCAGCTCGGTGCTGCGCGCGACCTGCTTGTTGGCGAGGTCGAGCGCCGCCGCCGCCGCCTGGAACTGCGCCCCGGCCTGCTGCAGCGCGATGTCGTACGGCCGCGGGTCGACCACGAACAGCAGGTCGCCCTTGCGCACCATCTGGCCGTCGGTGAAATGGATCTCGCTCAGGTAGCCGCTGACCTGGGCGCGAAGCTCGACCTGGTCCACGGCGGAGAACTGCCCGGTGAAGTCGATCGTGCGCGCGACGCTGCGGGCGAGCGGCGGGCTGACGGTGACCACCGGGGGTGGCGGGGCGGCGGGGAGCTGCGCCGGCGTCGCCTGCTGCTGCCTCAGCGCCCAGACCCCGCCGCCGCCGGCCAGCAGCAGCGCGGCCACGGCGAGCACCGGCCCGGTGCGCCCCCGCGGCCGGCCGCGGGTCCGCCGCGTGTCCGGAAGGCTCTCCGGGCCGGCGAGCCGCGGGTCGATGGTGTGCGAGTGTCCGGTCATGTTGTCTTCCAGGACTGGTGCGGGGCAGGGGAGAGCCAGCCCGGGGATCGAGGCGGCGCTCCACCCGGGCGCTGCCGCAGCCCGGCGGCCCAGGGGTGGGCGACGCAGGGGCTGCGGTCGCGGGCGGCGTGGACAGGCCAGACTGGCCTGGACGAGGGCGTGCCTGTGGCGGGCCGTCGGTAGGGGCATGGACGGGCTGTCCGCACTCCGGCCCGCGCGGGGCAAGGATTGCCGCGGCTGCGGCTTGTGGTTCCAGGCGATTGCGACCATTTCAGCATGACGACCGTCATCGTCCCCCGGACAATGATGGTTGTCATCGAGTACGGCAAGGGGTTGGACGACGAAATGGGTGTGCCGAGGGAGCAGGCGCTGCGCAACCGCCAGGCCATCATCGACACGGCGGCCCGCGTGTTCCGCGAGCGTGGCGTGGACGGGGTGGGCGTGGCGGACCTCATGAAGGAGGCGGGCTTCACCCACGGCGGCTTCTACAACCATTTCGAATCCAAGGACGCGCTGGCGACCGAGGCCTGCGCCGCGGTGTTCGCCTCCTCCGTCGCCGGGCTCGAGCGCGTCATCGAGGCCGACGCCCGGGACGGGACCGGCTCGTTCCGCGCCGTGCTGGAGGCCTACCTCTCCCTGGGGCACTGCGACCGCCCCGGCAACGCCTGTCCGGTGTCCGCCCTGGCTGCGGACGTGGCGCGCCAGGGCGGCGCCATGCAGGCCGCCTATGCCGAGGGCATCGAGCAGTTCCTGCAGGCCATCGCCTGCCACTTCGCGCGCGTCGCCCGGGACTGCCTGCCGCCCGACGAGGCCCGCCGGCGAGCGATCAGCCTGCTCGGCCACCTCGTCGGCACGCTGGTCCTCGCGCGCGGCGTGGGTGCGGCCGACCCCCGGCTGGCCGAGGAGATCCTCGCCGAGGGCAGACGACACCTGCCCGACTGACGCCCGGGCACGCACTCGCCCCAGGCGCACGGGCACCCGGCCGGCGCGCTTCGCGGCGAGACCGGGCCCCTGCAGGCGCCGGGCGCCATCCCGGCTGTCCAGTGTCCGCCCGACGCCGCCGCTGGCGGCCGGCCGACCCTGTCCGCCTCCACTCAGCGCAGCCTCCAGCCTCCCAGCAGCCGATTGACCCCGACCACGAGCCCCACGGCGAGGACGTGTACCACCAGGTCGCTGAGCGCCGCGTCGAAGGGGTGGAACAGGTTCAGCAGCGTGGCCGCCGCCGCCGCCGCCGCCAGCCCGCCCAGCCCCGCCGTCAGCCCCGGGCGCAGCGGCAGCGCCCGGCGCAGCATCAGCATCAGCAGCAGCGACAGCGGCAGCGAGACCTCGACGATGAACACGAGGCAGGCCCGCTCCTCGAAGAGCGAGGGGTCGTGCGAGGCCGGCGCCGCCCAGGCGCGCAGGCATCCCGCACCGCTGGCGCCCAGCCACAGCAGCACCCCGGGCAGCGGCAGCAGCGGCCAGCGCGGCGAGCGGCCAGGCACGCTGGTCTGGAACGCCGCCAGCGCCGCCAGCACGGCGGTCAGCGCCGATCCGGACATCGCCAGCGCCATGTCGGGCGCGCCGAGCAGGCGCCGCGCCATCGCCCCGAGGTCGGAGAGCTGCGACAGCACGAGGCCGAGCACCGCCACCGCCGCCATCCAGCCGAGCGTGCGGCGCCACGGCGACGCCAGGCGGCGCACCGCGGGCGAGGCGGCGCACAGCGCGCCGATCAGCGTCTCGTGCCGGGACGCGTCAGACATCGCGACGCCGGCCCGACGCGGCGGGCCCGTCGGCGGCGTGTCCGGCGCTACGCATCGCCGTCGCCCGCGCCTGCGCCGGGGGACCGGGAGCCGGCGTCCGGGGCCATCCTGGCCCGCAGCGCCCGGATCGCACGGTGCAGGTTGACCTTGAGCGCACCCTTGTTGCGCCCGGTGGCGGCGGCGGCCTCGTCCAGGCTCTGCCCGGCCAGGGCGAGGCGTTCCACGGCCTGGCGCTGGCCATCGGGCAGACGCGCCACCGCCTCGCGCAGGGCGGCGTGGCTGTCCTGCCGCTCGACCTGCTCGAAGGCGTCGGCCGCGTCGTCGCCGTGCGCCTCGTAGGCGGCGGGGTCGTGCACCTCGCGGCCGGCGCCGCGGCCGTGCCGGCGCAAGGCGTCGATCGAGCGACGCTGGGCGATGGCGCGCAGCCAGGGCAGGAAGCTGCGCTGCGGGTCGTAGGTGGCGCGGGCACGGTGGATGGTGATGAGCGTCTCCTGCACCACGTCGTCGATCCTGTCAGGCTGCAGGCCGATCCGGCGCGCGGTCGCGGCGATCACCGGGACGCAGTCGCGCAACAGGCTGCGGTAGGCCGCGGCGTCACCGTCCTGCGCCGCGCGCATCAGCGGCGCAAGCCTCGCCTCGCTGTCGCTAGCCATGGCATCCGGGAGCGCCGCTCATGCCGCGAGTCTAGGCGAAGCGCCGGCGCAGGCAAGTGGCGACGGCGGGCGCACCGGCGCGCCACGAGGTAACCCGCCGGCGGCGCGTGTCGAACAGGGATGCAGCGGCCGAACGCGGCTGCGTCCCCATGCGGAGAACGACCATGCGTCTGAAGATCGCCGCCGCCCTGCTGTGCGCCACGATGTCCCTGGGGGCGGTGCCGAACGCCCGCGCCGCCGACGGTCCGGTGTGGCAGTGGCAGACGCCGACAACCTTCGCGGCGAACATGCCGTCGATGGGTGCCGACGAGCTGCGCCGGCACGTCGGCGGCTGGGTCTACGCGCCGGACGGCTCGGTGATCGGCAGCCTCGACTCGTTGACCACGCAGAACGAGGCCGTGGTACGCGGCAGCATGTTCTTCATGGGGGGCATGAAATACATCATGATCCCGGGCGGAAACCTGGCGGTCATGGACGGCAAGCTGTACGCCCACGGCATCGACGCTGCGCACGTCCACATGGTCGTCAAGCCGCAGCACCTCGTCGTCGGGCTGTAGCCGTGCCCGCCTCGGGCCGGCAGGCCACGCGAAGCGACGCTCATGCACGCCGCCGCAACCTGCCGAGGATCGTGCGCATGTTGCTGCTGGACCTGGTGCGCGCTCTTCCTGTCGTGCCGTATGCGACCGCAGTGCCGGCCAGCGCTGTCGACGTCTCGCGCCGGCCGGTGCCGGGGCTGGTCCTGGCCGCGACGGTCCTCGCGCTGGTCGCGATGCCGGCGGCGGCCGCCGAAGCGCCCGTGGTCGCCGAGCTGTTCACCTCGCAGTCCTGCTCGTCGTGCCCGCCGGCCGACATGCTTCTGGCGGAGTTGCGCCGCACCCGGCCCGGGCTGCTGCTGCTCGACTTCCACGTCGACTACTGGAACCGCCTCGGCTGGGCGGATCCCTACGCCTCCGCCGCGGCGACGGAGCGCCAGCGGCGTCACGCCGCCGCACTGGGCAGCGACGTGTACACGCCGCAGCTCGTGGTCGACGGCACGCGCCAGGTCGTGGGCTCGGACCGAGCGGCGGTGGACGCCGCGCTCGCCGATGCCGCGACGCGACAGGCCGCGCAGCCGCCGGTGGCGCTCCGGCTCGGGCGCGCGGGCACGATGCTCGAATTCGGGGTCGGCGCCGGTCGCGGCCACGGCGAGCTGGTGCTGGTCGGCTTCGACGACACGCACACCACGCGGGTGGGCGGCGGCGAGAACGGCGGGCGCACGCTGACCGAGGTCAACGTGGTCCGCTCGGTGCAGGAGCTCGGGACGTGGGACGGAGCAGCGCTGCAGCTCCAGGTTCCGGTGCCGGCAGGGCAGCGCGCAGCCCTGCTTCTCGAGGATGCGACCGGGCGCATCCTCGGCGCCGCGGTGCTGACCGAGGCGGGCTAGTGCCCCGTCGGGTCGAGGTGCCCCGAGGCGGCGTCCTGCCGCGATCGATGCGGGACGGGTGCACCCTCGAACCCGGCACGAGACGGCCAGCGCACGTGGTGCCGGCAATCGTGACCCCGGGCCGTGGGAGCGGGAGGAGGCCCGGGAAGGTCCGCGCGGTAGTGCCGTCCTTCAGATACGCGCCCCCGGGGCTGAAGGCGCCGACTTCGAGAGGCACGGGTCGGGCTTGCCGGATCGGGCTGGACGCCGGCTTCGTCTTCGGGCCGGAGACCGACCCACAGCCCGCGGCGAGCCGAGGCAGCACGCTTCCTGCAACGTCGCTGCCTCGCCGCCCCGCGACGCCGGGCCACCCGCCACCCTGATCCCTGCGGGAGCTCCTGCACGCGGGACCGTCGCTGCGGTCGCTGCGGTCGCGGCCTGCTCAGGCGCCTGCCCGACGTTCTCCTCCGGTCCCGCCCGAACCGGTCGAGGCCCTTAACCGGACAGAAACCGCCGCGATCGTAGGATGCCATCTCTCGGATCCTGAGCGAGTTGCAGATCATGCCGGACCATGCCCACAGGGTGAAAAGCAGGCCTGCATCCGACGTGGCGGAGGCCGAACGTGCGGCGGCGACGCACGCGCTCGCGGCCTCGGTGCTGGCCGAGATGCGCGACCACGGCATCCTGCCCACGCCTCGCAACTATGATCTCTGGTTCACCTACCGCGCGGACATGAATCCTGCCCTGACCCAGCGCATGCGACTCGCCCTGGACGAGGGGCAGTCCCTCACGCATGCCATGCTCGACACGCTCTACGACGAGTGCGTGGGCAGCATCGAGATGAACGTCGACGTCATCAGCAGCCAGTCGGACGCCATCCAGGAAGCCGCCCAGACGCTGATCGACCAGGTCAGCAACAACCAGGCCGCGGTGGTGAGCTACGGAGACACCCTCACGGACTGGGCCCAGCACCTGGGTGACCAGCCGACGCTGGGCGGGCTTGTCAATGCCATCGCATCCATCACGGCCGAGACCACCCGGGCGAGCGAGCGGAACCGGCTGCTGGAGCAGCAGCTGTCCGTCTCGGTGGGCCGGATCGCCAAGCTGCGCCAGTCGCTGGCAGAGGTGAGGCAGGAGGCCACGACGGACGCCCTCACCGGCCTCGCGAACCGCCGTGCCTTCGACGTCAGGATCAAGCGTCTCATGGCGCAGGTACGCTCCGAGCCGGCCACGCCGCTGTCGCTCCTGCTGGTCGACGTGGACCATTTCAAGAAGTTCAACGACACCCACGGCCATCGGGTCGGCGATCTGGTGCTGCGCCTGGTCGCGCGCCTGATGGCGGACAACGTGAAGGGTCGCGACACCGTGGCGCGCTACGGGGGCGAGGAGTTCGCGATCCTCCTGACCGGCGCCGACCTGCGTGCAGCCTGTGTCGTGGCACGCCAGCTCGGCGAGGCCCTGAGCAGCAAGCGGCTGGTCACCAAGGGCGCGATGCACCCCGTGGGTCACGTCACGGTCTCGATCGGCGTGGCACAGGCCCGACCTGGCGAGCAGGCGGCGGCGCTCGTGGAGCGCGCCGACGGCGCGCTCTACGAAGCCAAGCGCACCGGCCGCAACAGGGTGTGCACCGAACAGATGGGATCAGGCACCGAGCCCACGGTTCTGGCAGTGCTGGGCTAGGGCCGAGGGCCCGGCCGCCCGAGGCGTCTGTTCGGCCGCAACCTGGCCTGATCGGGATCGAGCCGGGCGGCGGCCGCCGACGGGCGGACAGCGACACGAGCCCGGCAGCGCTGCGTCGGACGCCAGGCCCGGTTGCGACCGTCCTGGAAGATCACCACCCCTCTTGGGTCGGGCTGGCTCCCGACCCGTGGAAAACGCCCCGTCTCCGCAAGCGATCGCCTTCGGACATCGTGGCAGCCGCCCACGATGTCATCGAGACCATCGAGCAGCCGGTGCGAGGGGAAGCGTTCGTGCATCCTTTTCAGGGCACTCCTGTTCCGTTCCGCTGGCCTGCGGATGATGAAGACGGGTCTTCTGCCACGTCGGACCACGCAACCGGACCAGCCGCGACAGGATTACACCTTCGCCAGAACGTCGCATCACGAGAGTGTCAGCACCTCACAAGGCGGATATCCCAGCAACAAGTGCGCTCCATCAGGAGTGGAACAACGTACAGGCATGGTCAAGGTCATGCAGGTATCTCGAGCGGAGTACATCCCATGGAAGAACGGCACGAGGACCAAGAGGAACAACCGGGCCACCAGTCAATCAGGGCGCTGGCATGATGTCCTACCAGGCCTTGATGGCCGCGCCAGTGAGAGGCCGGATGCGATCCGGCGAGCCACCCGCCACCATGTCGCTCGACACCAGGAGGCAGAAACAACTGGGTCCGGAACATGTCGGCAGGACCATTGCGCACCAACAAGCCCCTGAGTCGATCACACCGGCTTTGGCTTGATGAAGACGATCGATCCGTTGCCTTCGCCAGTCACCATGACGATGTCACCGGCCGATACCAGATCGCGAGCATTTTCGAAGAATTCATCGCAGTAATCTGTGTTCCTGGAGTCAGCGTTCGCACTATAATGCCAAAGAGTGAACCCATTCGCATAAGCAAGTACCGACAGATTGCACGATAAGAAGGCCATTCTGGCTCCAATGTGCTTGCCTCGGGCCACAATGGCCGGCAATCCCATAATGGTTTTGCAACCTATGGTTGGTCTTCCATGCTTTGATAAACTCCAGGTTGCAGAAAGGTCAAGGATTTAATTCCTTCGCCTGCGCCCTGGAATGGGTCTCCCCATGGATCTCGGGCGCTGGGCCAGGACAGTTTCCCGACTTCCGAGGAGATCCCGGACCCGGCATACCAGAACATTACAGGAACATGCAACCACCCTCTCCTGCAACGCCGTCCTCTGCCCGCATTCCTATTGCGGTGTGATCCCAAGGCAATCATCCTCGGTCGTATCCGGAGTCTGCGCTTGTTCCCGGCCGCTAGTGAAGCAAGGGTGCCTGTATGTTGCCACGTCGACGTCATGCGGAACGATCTCTGCAACCGGCTGGCAAGAACGATGTTCTATGAATCATGACGACATATGGCGGGCGCTCGACACGCTTGCTGCCGAACGTGGCCTGTCCACCTCCGGTCTGGCGCGCCGCGCGGGTCTGGACGCCACGACCTTCAATCCCTCGAAGCGCCGAACCCCCGACGGCAAGGCCCGGTGGCCGGGCACCGAGAGCCTCGCGAAGGTGTTCGACGCCACCGACACCGACATCCTGGATTTCGGCAGCCTGGTCAAAGGCGCCCGGGTCATCCCGAGGCCGCCGCCGGCAAGCCGCGTCATCCCGCTGCTCGGCCTTGCACAGGCCGGTGCCGCAGGGTTCTTCGACGACGGCGGCTACCCGGTCGGGGGAGGATGGGACGAGGTCGGCCTGCCCGAGATCAGCGACCCCAACGCCTACGCCCTCGAGATCAGCGGCGACTCGATGGAGCCGGTGTTCCGCGATGGCGACATCATCATCGTTTCGCCGGCATCCCCGATCCGGCGCGGCGATCGGGTTGTCGTGCGCACGGCCTCAGGCGAGGTGATGGCCAAGCAGCTGGCCCGCCAGTCGGCGCGACGCATCGAGCTGAGGTCGCTCAACCCGGACCACCCCGGGCACATCTTCGAGCTTGTCGAGATCACCTGGATGTACAGGATCGTCTGGGCGAGCCAGTAGCGGCCCGGCGCCACCCGTGCATCTCCAATCCGGCCTCCGCGTGCCTCCCGGGTGGGTGGCGAGGGCCGCGACGTCGGCTGCGCATGGCCGCACACGGGGCCTGGACACACGGCCGGCGCCGTTCCCGGCGGCGCCCGGTCGCAGGACGCGGCGGACCCGGGACCGATCCGGGCCCACCTTGCCCGGCCGCCATGCGTCATGCGAGCGTCGACGGAACAATCCGCCCCGAGAGGACGTCCATGACCCGCCAGCAGACCGCCCGTGCCATGGCCGGGGCGCTCCTCCTGCTCGTGCCTGCCGCGTCGGCCCGTGCCGCCGCGCCGGACGTGGCGCCCGCCCCGCGCGAGGTCCCGGCGAAGTCGGTCCCGGCCCCCGACACGGTCAGCCCCGAGCTGCAGGCCGTCATCGCGCAGCCGCTGCGCGCCGGCTGGAACACGCCGCCCACCACGCCCGAGGGCTGGGCACGGCTCGCCGCGCAGACCGAGGCGAGCGGCGGCGCCGCCACGCAGCCGATGGCCGATCGCCTGCACGTGGCGATCGAGCCCTCCACCATCGACGGCGTGAAGGTCTACATCCTCACCCCGCAGGACGTGCCGCCCGGCAACAGGAACCGCCTGCTCCTCCACGTGCACGGCGGCTGCTACGTGCTGAACCCGCACCTGGCCGCCCTGCCGGAAGCGGTGCTGGTGGCGGGCCTCGGCCGCATCAGGACGATCGCCGTCGACTACCGCATGCCGCCCGAGGCGTACTACCCCGCCGCCCTGGACGACGCGATGACCGTCTACAAGGCCGCGACCGCCATGGTGCCGCCGCGCAACCTGGGCGTGTTCGGCAGCTCCGCCGGCGGCGCGCTGACGCTGGAGATGATGCTCCGGGCGAAGGCGGACGGACTGCCGATGCCCGGCGCGATCGCCCCGGGCACGCCGATGGCCGACGCGACGAACGCCGGCGACACGTTCCGGACCAACGCGCTCGTCGACAACGTGCTGGTCTCGCCCACGGGGTTCTGCGACGCGGCGACGCGGTTCTACGCCCAGGGCCACGACCTGGCCGACCCGATGCTGTCGCCGCTGCATGGCGACCTGCACGGCCTGCCGCCCACGATCCTGACCAGCGGCACCCGCGACCTGCTGCTCAGCAACACCGTGCGCACCAACCAGGCGCTGCGCGAGGCCGGCGTGCAGACCCGGCTGCAGGTCCTCGAGGGCCAGTCGCACGCGCAGTTCTACCGCGACGACCGCATCCCCGAGGACCGTTTCGCGATCGGCGAGATCGCCGCCTGGTTCGACGAGAACCTCGGCCGGTGAGGACCGCCACGCGGCGCCTGCTCCTGGCCCTGCTCCTGTCGGCCGCCCCCGCCCTCGCCCCCGCCCTCGCCCCCGCCTTCGCCCCCGCCTTCGCCGAGGAGCCCGGCCTGCAGCGCCTCGACGAGGGCGACCTGCCGCTGGAGAACGGCGGCGCCATCCGCGACTTCAGCATCGCCTACATGACGGAAGGCACGCTGGACGCCGAGAAGTCGAACGCCGTGCTGATGGTCACCGCGATCGGCGGCAACCACCACCGCATCGACTTCCTGATCGGCCCTGGCCGCGGCATCGACACCGACCGCCTGTTCGTCATCAGGACGGACGCGATCGGCAACGGCCTGACCACCTCGCCCAGCACCAGCGCGACCCAGCACGGTCCCGACTTCCCGCACTTCGCCATCCGCGACATGGTCGAGAGCCAGTACCGGCTGCTGCAGCACCTCGGCATCACCCACCTGGTCGCCGTCGCCGGGGCGTCGATGGGCGGCATGCAGACGCTGCAGTGGGGCGTCTCGCACCCGGACATGATGGACAGCCTGGTGGCACTCACCCCGATGGCACGCACGGCGCCCTGGTCGATCGCCGTCAACCACGCGACCCGCCAGGCGCTGATGCTCGACCCCGCGTTCCAGGGCGGCCGCTACACGCAGCAGCCGGTCGCCGGCTGGCGCATGCGGGCCGACGTGCTGCAGGTCCTGGCGACCCGCACGCCCGAGGCCATGCGGCAGCAGTTCACCGACCCGATGCAGGTCGAGGCCTGGATCGGCGGCCAGGAGGACGCCGTGGTGAAGTCCGGCTTCGACGCGAACGACTGGATCGCCCAGACCTGGGCGTACGACCGCCACAACGTCGGCGACACCAGGGTGGACGGCGAGGCCGTGTTCGGCGGCGACCCGCTGCGCGCGCTGCACGCCGTGAAGGCGAGGGCGCTGCTCATGTCGGGCGAACTCGACCTCTACAACCCCGTCGAGGAGGGCATCGCCGCGGCCGGGGCGATCCCGGACGGGCGGCACGTGACGATCCCCTCCGTCCAGGGCCACGTCGCCGCCTCCCCGGGCTACAGGCCGGCGGACCTCGAGTTCATCAACGCGACGGTCCGCGCGTTCCTGGCCGATGCGATGCAGGCCGGACAGCCGCGGCGGTAGGGCCGCTCCGCCGCCTGACGCAGACACCCCGTGCCGGGCCGGCAGTCCGTCCTGCGCGCGAGATGCCGCGTCCCCCGGGTCCACGCGGGTCGCCCTGACCCTGTCCGCCTCGACGCCGGCCATGCCTCCCGACCCTGGCCACGATCACCGTTCCCCCATGCAGCGCAGCCGCGGCACCGCCCTGCCGCATGAACGTGCCGCCGTTCCCTCGACCCGGCGGGCCGCCCGGGTCAGCGCCCGGCGCCGCCGGTCCGGCCGGGCTGCCCGACCCGCCTCGCGCGACAGCCAGATCCATCCAGCCTCGCGTCGATCGGCAGCACGCTGCCCTCCCCGGGCATCGCCAGCCCGAGGATGCGCCCCGGGCCGAGCACGCACGGCCACGTTCGAGGATCACGCCGTCATCGCCGCACAGGCGGCAGTCGGGGGCAGACTCGTTCCGGCTCAACAAGGGTCATTCTGCCCGCGTCCCCTTCGCCCGGGGAGCCTCGCGCCATCCGACCCACACCGCGGCGGTGCATCGGGTGCCCGATCCAGCCCCGGGGCCTCCTCAAGGCACAGGCACGCCACGACGGCAGCCGCCCGTCCACTCCCCCTGGGCGAGGCGTCCGGTCCTGCCCCGAGAAGCCCGCATCCCGGCGCTCCGTGTTCCTGCGCCGCGGAACACCCTTCCCATCGCGCCTTGGTTCACGTTATGTTCCGGTCCAGGAGCACTGGCACATGGACGTCCTGAACAGTCACGCCGCCGTCGTCGAGGCGTTGCGCGTCCGGATCGCGGCCACCGGGCGGCAGGGCAGGGCGGCCGCGCAGGCCGCGGCCCTGCCGTTCGGGATCGCGCCGATCGACCGCCACCTGCCCGCCGGCGGCCTGCTGCTCGGCACGGTGCACGAGCTGCAGGCCGCCGGCCCCGACACGGAGACCGGCGCGGCGCCGGCCCTGTTCGCCGCCGGTGGCCTGGCCCGCCGCCCCGGCCCGGGGGTGTGGATCGGCCGCCGCGGCGGCGGGTTCGCCCACGGCCTGCTGCAGGCCGGGCTGGGCCCGCGCCGCATCGTGTTCGTGGACGCGGGCAAGGGCGTGCTGCTGGCGATGGAGGAGGCGCTGCGCCACCCCGACGTGGCCGGCGTGGTGTGCGAGCTGGAGGGCGGGCTCGACCTGGCCGCGTCGCGCCGCCTGCAGCTCGCCGCCGAGGGCGCGCAGGCCCTCGGCTTCCTGCTGCGCCGCAGCCGGCACCACGACGACCCGGCGCTGCGCCAGCCCTCGGCGGCCACGACGCGCTGGCGCATCGCCGCCGTGCCGTCCCCGCCGGCG
>CAXSER010000017.1:0-18976 GCA_964236315.1 uncultured Acetobacteraceae bacterium
GGTCCAGGGCAGAGCCCTGGCCTTCCTTGTCAGGCCCGCGCCATCCGCCGCTTCTCGCGCTGCCTGCGCACGATCCTGACCATGCGCCGCACGCCGGCCTTCTGCTGCTGCCACCAGGTTCCGTGCACCAGCGCGTGCTCGGCGCCGGGATCGCCGGTCTCCACGCAGATGCGCTCGAAGTCGGCGGTGCGGAACAGCATGTCCCAGTACGGCAGCACCGCGCCGTAGTTGCACGAGCGCTCGCCGGCGGCCGCGATGCCGTGGTGGGCGCGGTGGAAGCGCGGCGAGATCAGCAGGCGGTCGCCGAGCCAGCCGAAGTGCGCGGAGGTGTTGGCGTGGCTCATGCTCTCCAGCAGGCGCTGCAGCAGCACGAGCAGCGGGAACTGCATCGGCGGAATGCCGATCAGCAGGGCCAGCACCATGAACCAGACGTACTGGATCAAGTCGTCGATCACGTGGTTGCGGTCGTCGGACCAGAAGGTCATCTGCTCCTGGGCATGGTGCAGGGAGTGCAGCGCCCACCACCAGCCGAAGCGGTGCGACAGCCGGTGTCGCCAGTAGTCGGCGCAGTCCAGGATCAGCAGGTAGCAGGCGAAGGTCAGCACGGGATGGCCCATCAGCGCGGGCGCCAGGCGCTCCAGGGTCGGCGGCACCCAGCCGTGGTCGGTCAGGAAGCCGTTCAGCGTGACCTGCAGCTGGTAGAACAGCACGAAGGTCACGAGCGGGAACACGCCGACGCGCGAGACCAGGGTGTAGAGCACGTCGACGCCGACGGCGTGGCGGTCCGGCCAGACCTGCAGCGGGCGCAGGCGTTCCAGCGGCAGGCAGACGGCGTAGGTCACGGCGACCTGCACCACGCCGTAGATGGCGAAGATCGCCCAGCCGAAGGCGACGTCCTCCCAGTCCATCAGGTCCAGCGCGTAGAGCGCGGGCACCAGCAGGTGCTCCTGCAGCCATCCGGCTGCCAGCGTGAACGGGTCCATGGCCTCGCCTCCGTGCGTCGCGGCCCTGCTGATAGCACGCGGCGCGGTTGCAGGAAGCAGGGTCGAGGCTCCGCACGCGGCCCGCCCCCGCGGATCCTGGCCCCGCGGACCGGCGTCGCGGGGCCTCGCGCGTCGCGGGCGGGGCGGCGGGAGGGCTGCGGCCCCTCCCCCGCTGTCGCACGCCCGCGTCGTGTGCTAACGCTGTCGTTCCGCGCCCGGACCGGGCTCCAACAGATGGCCACGAGGGTCCCGACACGGTGTCCGGCACGCGCATCCTGATCGTCGAGGACGAGTTCCTCATCCGCCTGACCCTGGCCGAGGCGCTCTGCGACGAGGGCTTCGACGTGGTCGAGGCGGAGACCGGCGACGCGGCGCTGCGGCTGATCGAGGCGGACCCGACGATCCGGCTGATGCTCACCGACATGCAGCTGCCCGGCACGCTGGACGGCGCCTCGCTCGCCGCCCACGCCCGCAGGCACAACCCGGAGCTGCCGATCATCTTCGTCACCGGGCGGCCGGAGGCGGTGGGCGCGCTGCTTACCCGCCGCGACCTGTTCATCGCCAAGCCGTACCTTCCCTCCGAGGTCTGCGCGGCCGCCAGGCGGCTGACCGCGGCCTGAGGGCTGCGGCGGCCGCCGGCACGCGCCGTGCATCCGCCCCGGGGCCACGGGCGACGCGGCACCCAGCCGTGCGCCTGCCAGCGGAGCCGTGATGACGATGACCGTGCCGACCTCACTGCCGCACACGCCCCTGCCCCTGCCGCGCTCCCCCCGGCCCGACCCGTCCGGCGCCGATTCAGCCGCACCCGGCCCGTCCGTGCTGGACACCGAGGAGATGCGCCGCCTGCGCGGGCCGGACCTTGCCGCCTGGCGCCGCTGGGGGCCGTACCTCAGCGAGCGGCAGTGGGGCACAGTGCGCGAGGACTACAGCCCCGGCGGCGACGCCTGGGACTACCTGCCGCACGACCACGCGCGCAGCCGCGCCTACCGCTGGGGCGAGGACGGGCTCGCGGGCTTCGCCGACGAGGCGCTGCACTGGTGCCTGGGACTCGCGCTGTGGAACGGCCGCGACCCGATCCTCAAGGAGCGGCTGTTCGGGCTGACCAACGCCGAGGGCAACCACGGCGAGGACGTCAAGGAGCTGTACTTCTACCAGGACGCCCTGCCGTCGCACGCCTACCTGCGCATGCTCTACAAGTATCCGCAGGCCGAGTACCCCTACCAGCACCTGATCGACGAGAACGCGCGGCGCGGGCCGCACGCCGGCGAGTACGAGATCCTCGACACCGGGGTGTTCGACGGGGAGCGCTACTTCGACGTCACCGTCGAGTATGCGCGCGACGAGCCCGGCGACATCCTGATGCGGGTCAGCGTGCACAACCGCGGCGACGCGCCGGCGACGCTGCACGTGCTGCCGCAGCTCTGGGCGCGCAACATCTGGGCGTGGGGCGACCCGGTCGCGCGGCCGGGGCTCGCGCTGCGCGACGGCGCGGTGGGCGCGCGCCACCCGGCGATGGAGGATCGTGTGCTGTCGGCCGACGGCGCGCCGCAGTGGCTGTTCTGCGACAACGAGACCAGCGCGCGGCGCTTCCCCGGCGAGGGCACCGGCGATCCGGCGGGACCGTTCAAGGACGGCATCAACGACCACGTGGTCGGCGGCGCTGCCGGCGCGACCAGCGCCGCCGCGGGGACCAAGGTCGCGGCCCACCATGTCCTCTCGCTCGACGCGGGCGCCACCGAGGTGCTGCGCCTGCGCTTCCGCCCTGCCGGCGCGAGCGGCGACGCGTTTGCCGACCACGACGCGGTGTTCGCCCGCCGCGTCGCCGAGGCGGACGCGTTCTATGCCGCCCTGCAGTCCGGCATCCCCGACCCCGACGCGCGGATGGTGCAGCGCGCCGCCTTCGCCGGCATGGTCTGGTCCAAGCAGTACTTCGGCTTCGACGTGAAGCGCTGGCGGGACGGCGACCCCGGCCGCCCGCCGCCGGCCGAGTCCCGCAGGCACGTGCGCAACTTCGAGTGGGGCCACCTGGTGAACGCCGACATCGTGTCGATGCCGGACGCCTGGGAGTACCCGTGGTACGCGTCGTGGGACCTTGCCTTCCACGCGATCGTCTTCGCGGCGATCGACCCGGAGTTCGCCAAGGACCAGATGACGCTGCTGCTGCGCGCGCGCTGCATGCACCCCAACGGCCAGCTTCCCGCCTACGAGTGGAGTTTCGGGGACGCCAACCCGCCGGTCGCGGCCTGGGCTGCGTGGCGGGTGTACCTTGCCGAGCAGCGGCTGACCGGCCAGGGGGACCGCGGCTTCCTGGAGCGGGTGTTCCACAAGCTGTGCCTGAACTTCGGCTGGTGGGTGAACCGCAAGGACGAGAGCGACCGCAACATCTTCCAGGGCGGCTTCCTCGGGCTCGACAACATCGGCATCTTCGACCGCTCCCAGCCGCTGCCGACCGGGGGTACCATCGACCAGGCGGACGGCACCGCCTGGGTGGCGGCGTACGCGCTGCAGCTGATGCGCATCGCGCTGGAGCTGTCGCTGGAGAACGCCGTGTACGAGGACATGGCGATCAAGTTCTTCCAGCACTTCCTGTTCATCGCGGCCGCGGTGAACGGGGTGGGCGCCAACGGCGTCGGGCTGTGGGACGAGCAGGACGAGTTCTTCTACGACGTGCTGCGCGTGCCCGGGCAGGCGCCGGTGCCGCTGCGGGTGCGCTCCACCGTTGGGCTGCTGCCGATGCTGGCGGTGCTGGTGCTGGAGCCGGAGCTGATGGCGCGCGTGCCTTGGTTCGCCGAGCGTGCGCACTGGTTCGTGGCGCACCGGCCGGACCTCGCGGGGCTGATCTCGCGCTGGGAGGAAGGAGGGCGCGGCGACACCTTCCTGCTCTCGCTGCTGCGCGGGCACAGGACCAAGCGCCTGCTCGCGCGAGCGCTCGACGAGGCGGAGTTCCTCTCGCCGTACGGGCTGCGGGCGATCTCGCGCGTGCACAAGGACCATCCGTACGAGTTCCGCCACGGCGGACAGGTGTTCAGCGTCGCCTACCTGCCGGCGGAGTCGGATTCGCGGCTGTTCGGCGGCAACTCCAACTGGCGCGGGCCGGTGTGGCTGCCGACCAACTACCTGCTGATCGAGGCGCTGTACGAGTTCCACCGCTACTACGGCGACGAGTTCACCGTGGAGTGCCCCGTGGGCTCGGGTCAGCAGCGCACCCTGCGCCAGGTGGCCGAGGAGCTGTCGGCGCGGCTGACCCGGCTGAGCCTGCTCGACGGCGACGGCCGGCGCCCGGTGATGGCGGCCTACCCGGCGCTGCAGGCGGCGGCGGACGGGGCGTCGCTGGTGCTGTTCCACGAGTACTACGACGGCGACGACGGGCGCGGCGTCGGCGCCTCGCACCAGACCGGGTGGAGCGGGCTGGTGGCCCTGCTGCTCGAGCCGCGCGAGGAGGGCCCGGCCGCGAACCTGCCGGTCGCCGGCCCAGGCTGAGGGGCCTGCTCCCCGGGCGCGCTGCCCGGCCAGGAACGGTGCGGACGAAACCGTCGCGTTACGTTTCTGCCATCGAAAACGCCCGATCCAGGCCCATCTTCCTGCCAATGGGATGCTGCGATCGCAGGTTGGATGGGGAACATACGATGGTAATGCGGGCACTGAAGCGGGCCTTGCTGCCGCTGGTCGCGATGACACCGCTGCTCGGCGGCTGCGTGTACCCGTACGGCTATGGCTACTACGGCGGCTATCCCTACGGATACGGCGCCGGATACGCGTATGGCGGATACGGCTACGCGCCGTTCTACGGGGCCGGATACGGATACTTCCCCGGCTACATCGGGACCGGGCTCTACAGCCCGTTCGCCTTTGGCTTCGGGTATGGAGGCTTCGGCTACCGCGGGTTCGGCGGATACGGCTACCGCGGCTTTGGCGGCTGGGGCGGGTATCGCGGCGGCTTCGGCTACCGTGGCGGCGGCGGGTATCACGGCGGCGGCTATGGCGGCGGCTTCCACGGCGGCGGGGGCGGGCACCGCTGACGTCTGGCGCACCCGCGCCGATGCCGCGTGCGGGCGCGTCACCGCCCGACCCGCGGCTGCGTCAGGCCGCGCTGCGACGCGCGTTCGATGCGCTGCAGGCGGGGCGCTTCGAGGCGGCGCTCGCCGAGGCGGGCGGCCTTGTCGAGGCCGACCCGGCCGATCTGGAAGCCTCGCTCCTGGCCGGGCTTGCGCTGGGTGGCTGGTCCGCCCGCGTCGCGGCGGATGCCGTTGCGGCACCGGTGCGGAGCGGCACCAGGGGTGCGCCCGGGCCGGGCGGGGCGGAGCTGGTGGAGCGCTCGGCGGTGCTGCTCTCGGGCGTGGCGGCGCGCCGTCCGGAGCATGCCCACCCCTGTCTCGATCTGCTCGGGCTGCTGCGACGCGCGCGGCTGCAGGAGGGCTACGGCCAGGTGCTGCGCGCCTGTCTGGCCCATGCGCCGGACGATATCCGGCTGCGGCGCGCCCTGGCCGAGTTGCTGCACGAGACAGGGGACGACGCGGGGGCGCTGGCGGAGATCGAGGGCTGGCTGGCGCTGCGGCCGGGCGACGAGGCGGCGCTCGGGCTGCGCGGCACGGTGCTGGTCTCGATGGGGCGGGCGGAGGAGGCGCTGGCGCAGTTCCGCGCCCTGGGTGCGCGCTCGCCGAGGGCCGCGCGGCACTGGACCAACCTGGGCAACACCCTGCGCCTGCTCGGGCGCCTCGACGAGGCGGTGCCGGCGCTGCAACGCGCGGCCGGGCTGGCGCCACAGGACGGGCAGATCCGGCTGAACCACGCGGTGGCGCTGCTGCACGCGGGGCGGCTGGAGGCGGGATGGCGGGAGTACGAGGCGCGGCTGTCGCTGCCAGGCCACACCACGCTGCCCCGCGCGCGCCTGTTGCCGGCGCTGGCCGAGCTGGAGGGCGGCCTCGCGGCACTGCGTGGGTGCCGGGTGCTGTGCACCCACGAGGAGGGTTTCGGCGACACCCTGCAGTTCGCCCGCTACATGCCCATGCTGGCGTCCGCCGGCGTGCGGGTCGTCGCACGGGTGCCGGCGCCGCTGGTGCGGCTGCTGCGCTCGCTCGGGCCGGGGATCGAGGTGGTCGAGGACACCGCCGCCTCCCCGCCCGGACTTGGCCCCGGCCTCGCCCCCATGCCCGACCATGGCCTCGCGTACGACTGGCATTGCCCGATGCTCAGCCTGCCGCGCGTGTTCGGCACCACGCTGGACACCATCCCGGTGCGCACGCCCTACCTCCACGCCGCGCCCGACGCGGTTCTGGCCGCCGAGGCGCTGCTCGCCCGTGCGTTTGCCGGAACGGCGTCGGGCGCGGGTGGCGTCCTGCGCGTCGGTCTCGTCTGGGCCGGGCAGTCGCGGTCGTGGCAGCCGGGCTTCGCCGCGATCGACCGGCGCCGCAGCATCGGCCTGGCCGCGCTGGCGCCGCTCGGGGCGTTGCCGGGCGTGTGCCTCGTCGGGCTGCAGACCGGGCCCGCCGCGGCGCAGGCCGCCGCGCCGCCCGGCCTTTCGCTGCATGAGGGCGTGGCGGGGGTGCGCGACTTCGCCGACACCGCGGCGGTGGTGGCCTGCCTGGACGTGGTGGTCAGCGTGGACACCGCGATGGTCCATCTCGCGGGCGCGCTGGGCCGGCCGGTGCTGATGCTCGACCGCTTCGACGCCTGCTGGCGCTGGCTGCACGGGCGCGAGGACAGCCCCTGGTACCCACGGATGCGCATCGTGCGGCAGACGGCGATGGGGGACTGGGACTCGGTCGTCGGCCGGGTCGCGCGGATGCTGCGGGAGATGGCGGAAGCGAAGCGTGGCGGGCAGGCCTGGCCCTGAGGCACTGCTGCGGGAGGCGGACCGCGGACTCCTGGGCTATGCTGCCGCGACACATCCGCGAGGACAGCCGATGCCCGAAGACCGACCGCCGCTGCCGCCGTTCACCCGCGACACCGCGACCGCCAAGGTGCGTGGCGCGGAGGACGGCTGGAACAGCCGCGACCCGGCGCGCGTGTCGCTCGCCTACAGCGACGACAGCCGCTGGCGCAACCGCAGCGAGTTCCTGACGGGGCGCCCGGCAATCGTGGCGTTCCTGGCCGCGAAATGGGCGCGCGAGCTGGAGTACAGGCTGGTCAAGGAGCTGTGGGCGTTCGGCGACGCGCGCATCGCCGTGCGCTTCGCCTACGAGTGGCACGATGCGGGCGGCGCCTGGTTCCGCTCCCACGGCAACGAGAACTGGGAGTTCGACGCGCACGGCCTGATGACGGCGCGCCACGCCAGCATCAACGACGTGGCGATCGCCGAGGCCGACCGGCTGTTCCGCTGGGACCGCGCCGCGCCCCGGCCGGCAGGGCATGCGGGGCTCTCCGCGCTGGGGCTCTGACGCCGGGCCTGCGCTACGCCGAGGCCGTCGCCCGCCAGCCCGCGCCCAGCGTCATCAGCGCGATGTTCTCCACCGCCGCGCCGGACGCGCCCTTGCCGAGGTTGTCGAGCTGCGCCACCAGCACCGCCTGCCGGTGGCGCTCGTTCGCGTGCACGCGCAGCACCAGCCGGTCGGTCCTCGCCAGCGCCTCCGCGCTCAGCGACCCGCAGTCGTCGCGCGCCACCTCCACCCGCGCGCTGCCGTGATAGTGCGCCGCCAGGATGTCGTGCAGCTCGGCTGCTTGCGGCGCCCCCGTCAGCAGGTCGAGGTGCAGCGGCACCGACACCAGCATGCCCTGCGCGAAGTGCCCGACCGACGGCACGAAAACCGGCCGCCGCGACAATCCTGTGTTCGCAACAAGTTCCGCAACGTGCTTGTGCTCCAGGGTGAGGGCATACAGCTCGAACGCCGGTCCGCCGTCGCGCTCGTGCGCCTCGATCATCGCCCGCCCGCCGCCGGAGTAGCCGCTCACCGCGTTGACGCACACCGGGTAGTCCGGCGGCAGCACCCCCGCCTCCACCAGCGGCCGCAGCAGCGCGATCGCCCCCGTCGGGTAGCACCCCGGGTTGCTCACCCGGCGCGAGGCGGCGATCCGTCCGCCCTGCCCCTGCGACAGCTCCTGGAACCCGTACACCCAGTCCGGGTCGGTCCGGAACGCGCTGCTCGCGTCCAGCAGCTTCGGCGCCTGCGCCCCCAGCCCGTCCGCCAGCGCCACGGCCTCGCGCGACGCGTCGTCCGGCAGGCACAGCACCACCAGGTCCACCGACGCCATCATCGCGCGGCGCGCCTCGGGGTTCTTCCGGCGCTCCGGGTCGATGCTGCACACCTCGACCGGGAGTTCGCGCAGGCGGTCGCGGATGCCGAGGCCGGTGGTGCCGGCCTCGCCGTCGATGAACACGCGGGGGGTGGGGTGCATCGGGGCATCTCCAGGAAGGGAGGCCAGGGCTCTGCCCTGGACCCGCCAGGGCGAGCCGCCCTGGACCGGCACGAGTTAAGCGGCAGCCGGCGCCAGCGGCCAGACGCGCGCATGAAAAAGGGGCGGACCCTGCGGCCCGCCCCTCCATCCAGCCGATCGGCAGGAACGCTCAGCGCTTGCTGAACTGGAACGACCGGCGCGCCTTGGCCTTGCCGTACTTCTTTCGCTCGACCACGCGGCTGTCACGGGTGAGGAAGCCCGCGACCTTGAGGATGCCGCGCAGCTCCGGCTCGTAGTAGGTCAGCGCGCGGCTGATGCCGTGGCGCAGGGCACCTGCCTGGCCGGAGAGGCCGCCGCCGTTGACCGTGCAGAACACGTCGAACTGGTTGTAGCGATCCGCGACCAGGAACGGCTGCGTCAGCAGCATGCGCAGCACCGGGCGCGCGAAATACACGCCGACGCGCTTGCCGTTGACCTGGATGTCGCCCTTGCCCGGCTTGATCCACACGCGGGCGATGGCGTTCTTGCGCCGGCCCGTGGCGTAGGAGCGGCCCTGCTCGTCGCGCTTGGCCTCGCGACGGATCGCGCCCTCGGCCAGCACGCCGTCCGGCGTGGTCCCGGCGATGCCGGCCGCGTCGACCAGCTCCTTGAGGTCCGCGAGCGTGCGGGTCTGGGTCTCTGCCTCGGACATGCCCTCAGGCCCTCTTGTTCTTGGGGTTCATCGCCGCGACGTCGAGCGACACCGGCTTCTGCCCGTCATGCGGATGCGTCGTGCCGGCATACACGTACAGGTGCTTCATCTGCGCGCGCTGCAGCGGGCCGCGGGTGATCATCCGCTCGACCGCCTTCTCGACGACGTGGCCGGGGTTCTTGCTCTCCAGCCGCTGGCGGATGGTGCGCTGCTTGATGCCGCCCGGGAAACCCGTGTGGTAGTGGAACAGGTCCTGCTCGGCCTTCTTGCCGGTCAGCTTCACCTTCTCCGCGTTGATGACGACGATGTTGTCGCCGCAGTCGACGTGGGGCGTGAACTGGGCCTTGTGCTTGCCGCGCAGGCGCTGGGCGATGATTGTCGCCAGCCGGCCCAGGACCAGGCCGTCGGCATCGATCAGGGTCCAGCCCTTGCTGACCTCCGCCGGCTTCAACGAATGTGTGGACTTGAACATGGGCGTTCCCGTGACCTCGATATGGTGCGCTGTATCAGACCCAAACCGTTGCGCGTCAAGGGTTTCCCTCATGTGGTATCAT
Source organism: uncultured Acetobacteraceae bacterium (assembly GCA_964236315.1). Lineage (GTDB taxonomy): Bacteria > Pseudomonadota > Alphaproteobacteria > Acetobacterales > Acetobacteraceae > CAXSEF01. The sequence continues at coordinate 9,561 of CAXSER010000017.1, forward strand.
GGTACCACAAACCTTCCGCCTTCCGGAACGCCGGTCCAGGGCGGCTCGCCCTGGCGGAGTCCAGAGGCAGAGCCTCTGGCCTTGCTTCCTTCCCCTTCCTGCCCCAGGCCGTCCCGATGACCCCCTCCCCCGTCCACGTCATCGGCGCCTCCGGCCGCTCCGGCGCTGCCCTGTGCCGCGCGCTGCTGTCCCGCGGTGTTCCCGTGATGGCCGTGGTGCGCAGCCCGGAGCGCCTCGCCGCCGCCGGCCTGACCCCCGGGACTGCCGGCCTGTCGACCCGCACCGCCGACCTCGGCGACCTTGCGGCGCTGGCGATGGCGCTGGACGGCGCGGTGCGGGTCGTCAGCCTGGCCCATGCACGCCATGCCGCGGCGGTCCTGGCCGCCAGTCCCGGGGTCGCCCTGCATGTGTTCCTCGGCAGCACGCGCATGCACACGCGCTGGCCCGACGCGCACGGTTTGGGCGTGCGGGCCGGCGAGGCGGCCTTCCTGGGCTCCGGGCGCCGCGGCGTGATGCTGCACCCGACGATGATCTACGGCGCCCAGGGCGAGGACAACGTGCGGCGCCTGGCGGCCCTGCTGCACCGCCTGCCGGCGCCGGGCGGCCGCCCGCTGGTGCCGCTGCCGGGGGGCGGCCGCGCCCTGGTGCAGCCGATCTTCCAGTCCGACGTCACCGCCTGCGTGCTGGCCGCCCTCGCCCGTGCCTGGGACGGGCCGCACGCCCTGACCATCGCCGGGCCGCAGGCCGTGCCCTACGCCGGGTTCGTCCGCCTGGTCGCCCACGCCGCCGGCCTTGGCGAGCCCCGGGTGGTGGCCGTGCCCGCGGCGCCGCTGGTCGCCGCCACCGCGCTCACCCTGCTGCCGTTCCTGCCGCGCGTCAGGCCCGGCGAGCTGCGCCGCCTGCTCGAGGACAAGGCGTTCGACATCGCCCCGATGCGTGCCGCCCTGGGCGTGGTTCCGGTCCCGCTCGACGCCGGTCTCGCCGCGACCTTCGGCCTCACCGCAACGTGACGCCGGCGCGTTGCGATGAGGGCGGGTCGCCGCGTTGACGCACCACATCTGCTCTTGCCGTCCTCCCGCATCCGGGCCGGCCGACCCTTTCCAGCGATGCCGCAGACCCAAGGACGTCGCGCCATGAAGATCTCCACCGTCGCCGGGCTCGCCGTCCTGGCCCTCGCCACCCCGGCCGTCGCGCAGTCGGTGGCGCCGCCTGCGGGCCTGTCGACCCAGGGCGAGTCTATCGGCATCGCACCTCCGAACGCATCGCAGGGCTCCGGCGCCAGCATGCCCGAGCCCGCGTTCCGCGTCTTTGGCCTGCCGGTGGGCATCAGTGCGCCGGTGAACTCGCCCTACATGAACTCGGCGACCACCACCTTCGCCGGCCAGCCGATGAACGGCGCGGATGCCGTGGTGGCACGGAGCATGGGCGCCAACGTCGGCGAGTAGCCGGGCGGCCGTCGCGCCGGCGGAAAAAGGCCCGCGGCACCTCGCCGCGGGCCTTTTTTGTTGCGGCTGACAAGGAAGGCCAGAGGCTCTGCCTCTAGACTCCGCCAAAGGCTCGCCTTTGGAGTCCTCTACTCAAGGGCAGGGTTTCCAAAGGCCCCTGGCCTTTGGCGGGTCTGGGCAGAGCCCAGCCTTGCTGTCTGCCTTCAGCGCACGACCGAACGGGACCTCTTGGGGCGAGCGATGGGACTCGAACCCACGGCATCCAAGACCACAACCTGGCGCTCTACCACCTGAGCTACGCCCGCCACCAAGAGGGCCGTGATCTAGGAGATCGCCCCCCGCGCGTCAACGCCCGAGCGCGCCGGCAGCGCCGTCTCCAGCCGCGCCAGCGCCGCGTCCAGCACCTCCGCGCGCTTGCAGAACGCGAACCGCACCAGGCTGCGCGGCGGCTCCGCGTCGTAGAACGCCGACAGCGGGATCGCCGCCACCCCGGCCCGCTCCACCATCCAGCGGCAGAACCCCGCGTCGTCCTCGCCGGAGAGCCCCGCGATGTCGGCGACCACGAAGTAGCTGCCCGACGCCGGCAGGACGCCGAAGCCGAGCCGCGCCAGCCCTGCCGAAAGCTGGCCCCTTCGCGCGCCCATGCCCTGCGCCAGAGCCGCGAAATACCCGCGGTCCTTGCGCAGGCCGTGCGCCACGGCGCGCTGCAGGTTGGGCGCGGTGGCGAAGGTCAGGTTCTGGTGCGCCTTGGCCACCACCGCCGCCAGTTCCGCCGCCGCCGTGACATAGCCGATCTTCCACCCCGTCAGCGAGAACGTCTTGCCCGCGCTGCCCACCCGCAGACAGCGCTCGCGCATCCCCGGCAGCGTCATCAGCGGCACGTGGCGTCCCTCGAACACCAGGTGCTCGTACACCTCGTCGCAGATCGCGTAGACGTCGTGCTTCGCCAGCAGCCCCGCCACGAAGCCCAGCTCGTCGGGGGTGAACACCTTGCCGGTGGGGTTCATCGGCGAGTTCAGCAGGATCGCCTTGGTGCGCGGCCCGAACGCGGCCGCAAGCTCGGCGCGCGGCAGCGCCCAGTCCGGCGGCTCCAGCCGTACCAGCCGCGGCACGGCGCCGAGCATGCGCACCACCGGCAGGTAGGTGTCGAACAGCGGCTCGATCAGCACCACCTCGTCGCCCGGGTCGAGCAGCGCCGCCAGGCACGCCGTGATCGCCTCCGTGGCGCCCGACGTCACCACCACCTCGCCCGCCGGGTCGACCACGAGCCCGTAGTCGCGCGCGTTGGCTGCCGCCACCGCCTCGCGAAGCTCCGCCAGCCCGGTCAGCGGCGCGTACTGGTTGCGCCCGTCGAGCAGCGCGGCGGCGGCGGCCTCGACGATGTCCGCCGGGCCCTCGGTGTCGGGGAACCCCTGCCCCAGGTTGATCGCGTCGTGCCGCAGCGCCAGCGCCGACATCACCGTGAAGATCGTCGTCCCCGCACGCGACAGCCCCGTGTTCATCGGCTTCATCGGACATCTCCCCTCGGCACACCGGCGCGCCGACATGGCCTGCCTCGGCGCCGTGCGCAATCCGCTGCCGCTCGGCTGGGCAGCGCGCACGTCCCAAGCACAGTTCGCGGGCAGTGGCGGCAAGGCAGGGAAGCGAGCAAGGCCAGAGGCTCTGCCTCTGGACTCCGCCAAAGGCTCGCCTTTGGAAACCTGACTTAAGTGAAGGGTTTCCAAAGGGCTCGGCCCTCTGGCGGGTCCGGGCGGAGCCCGGCCTTGCTTCCCTGCCGCCCCGCCAAACGGATGCGCCGCCGCAACGATGAACGCCGCGTCTCGTTGCGCGGCCGTCGAATTGCACGCATGGCACGGCGCGTGCAAACCTGCCGTGCCGCTTCCCCGACGGAATCGCCGGCGTGGCGGAGAACAGCAGGGAGGCGCCGCTTCATCGCGAGCGCGGGGCGGATGAAGAAGATCGAGGCGGTGGTCAAGCCGTTCAAGCTGGACGAGGTCAAGGAGGCCCTCCACGAGGTCGGCCTCCAGGGCATCACCGTGGTCGAGGCCAAGGGCTTCGGCCGCCAGAAGGGCCACACCGAGCTGTACCGTGGCGCGGAGTACGTCGTCGACTTCCTTCCCAAGGTGAAGATCGAGGTGGTCTGCGAGGACTCCATGGTCGAGCGCGCCTGCGAGGCGATCGTCAACGCGGCGCGCACCGGCCGCATCGGCGACGGCAAGATCTTCGTCACCACGATCGACGAGGTGATCCGGATCCGCACCGGAGAACGCGGCGAGGACGCCGTCTGACGCGACCGGCGCCCAGGGCCGGTCGCGCACAACGAACACGGACCAACCCCGGTCCGGACGCAGAAGGATAGAGGAAGCGTATGGCGAAGAAACCACCTGTTCCGGCCGCCACCAACCACGTGGCCCGGGTGATGGAGCTCATGCGCGAGCACTCCGTCGAGTACGTCGACCTGCGCTTCACCGACCCGCGCGGCAAGTGGCAGCACACGGCGCAGCACGTCTCGACCATCGACGAGGATGCGTTCCGCGACGGGATCATGTTCGACGGCTCCTCGATCGCCGGCTGGAAGGCGATCAACGAGAGCGACATGATCCTGATGCCGGACCCCGAGACCGCGGTGATGGACCCGTTCGCGGCCAAGCCGCAGATGATCCTGTTCTGCGACATCGTCGAGCCCTCGACCGGGCAGCTTTACAACCGCGACCCGCGCGGCACCTGCAAGCTGGCCGAGCAGTATCTGAAATCGACCGGCATCGGCGACACCGCGTTCTTCGGACCCGAGGCCGAGTTCTTCATCTTCGACAGCGTCAAGTTCGGCACCGGCCCGAACTTCAGCTCCTACCAGACCGACAGCATCGAGGGTCCCGGCGCCTCGCTGAAGGATTACCCCGAGGGCAATATGGGCCACCGTCCCGCGGTCAAGGGCGGCTATTTCCCGGTGCCTCCGGTCGATAGCGAGAACGACCTGCGCGCCGAGATGCTCTCGACCATGGGCGAGATGGGCCTGGTCATCGAGAAGCATCACCACGAGGTCGCGCAGTCCCAGCACGAGCTCGGCACGCGCTTCACGACGCTGACCAAGATGGCCGACCAGATGCAGATCTACAAGTACTGCGTCCACAACGTCGCCCACAGCTACGGCAAGACCGCGACCTTCATGCCCAAGCCGGTCTACGGCGACAACGGCACCGGCATGCACACGCATCTGTCGATCTGGAACCAGGGCAAGCCGCTGTTCGCAGGCAATGCCTACGCCGACCTCAGCGAGATGTGCCTCTACTTCATCGGCGGCATCATCAAGCACGCCAAGGCCTGCAACGCCTTCACCAATCCCTCGACCAACAGCTACAAGCGCCTCATCCCCGGCTTCGAGGCGCCCGTGCTGCTCGCCTACTCCGCGCGCAACCGCTCGGCGTCGTGCCGCATCCCCTACACCACCAACCCCAAGGGCAAGCGCGTCGAGGTCCGGTTCCCCGACCCCAGCGCCAACCCCTACCTGGCGTTCTCGGCCCTGCTGATGGCCGGCATGGACGGCATCAAGAACAAGATCCACCCGGGCGACGCCATGGACAAGGATCTCTACGACCTGCCGCCCGAGGAGCTGCACGGCATCCCCACCGTCTGCGGCAGCCTGCGCGAGGCCCTCGGCGCCCTCAAGGAAGACCACCAGTTCCTGCTTGAGGGCGACGTGTTCAGCACCGACCAGATCGAGAGCTACATCGACCTCAAGTGGCAGGAGGTGTACAAGTTCGAGCACACCCCGCACCCCGTCGAGTTCGAGATGTACTACTCGGTCTGACGTTCGCCAACCGGCGCCGCGCGACCCTCATGGGTGGCGCGGCGCCTTCCCGCCCGCCGCGTGCCCTGTTCCCGCGCGACGCTCCTGCGCTACGGACACGCTTCCTGCACGGGGAGCACTGCCATGGACGACGCCCGCACCGGCCGCCTGGAGATCGTCTCCGACGCGATCTGCCCCTGGTGCTACATCGGCAAGCGCCAGCTCGACCGCGCCCTGCCGCACATCGCCGCCGCCGGCGTCCGCCTTGCCGTGCACTGGCGCGCCTTCCAGCTCAACCCTGCAATGCCCGCCGCCGGCATGGCCCGCGCCGAGTATCGTGCCGCCAAGTTCGGTTCCCCTGGCCGGTCCGCGGAGCTCGACGCCCAGGTCACCGCCGCTGCCGCGAACGCCGGCCTCGCCCTGCGCCTCGACCGCATCGCGCGCACCCCCAGCACCGTCGACGCCCACCGCCTCGTTGCCTTCGCCGCCATCACCGGCCGCCAGGACGTCGTTGTCGAGCGCCTGTTCGCCGCCTACTTCACCGACGGCCAGGACATCTCCGACCATGCCACGCTGCTCGCCTGCGCCGTGGAAGCCGGCCTCCCCCGTGGCGAGACCACCGCCTGGCTCGCCAGCGGCGCCGGCCGTGCCGAGGTCCTCGCCGAGGACGCCGGCTTCCGCGCCGCCGGCCTTACCGGCGTGCCGACCTTCATCCTGGAAGGGCACGTGCTGTTCTCGGGCGCCCTGGCCTCGGACGTCATGGCGGAGGCCATCGTCGCGGCGGCGACGGTGCTGCTGGCCTGAGGGGAAGCAAGTCCAGGGCGCTGCCCCATGGCTTGAGAGCGGGGACCCGCCAGGGCGAGCCGCCCTGAACCGGCGCTACTCGTCCGCGGCCAGGCGCGCGGCCTGGTCCTCGGCCGTCAGCGCGTCCACGAACTCGTCGAGCTCGCCCGCCATCACACGCTCGATCTTGTAGAGCGTCAGGTTGATCCGGTGGTCGCTCACCCGGCCTTGCGGGAAGTTGTAGGTGCGGATCCGCTCGCTCCGATCCCCGGTCCCCACCTGCGACTTGCGGTCCGCAGAGCGCGTCGAGTGCAGCTGCGCCCGCTGCGCCTCGTACAGCCTGGCGCGCAGGATCTTCATCGCCTTCGCCCGGTTCTTGTGCTGGCTGCGCTCCTCCTGCATCGCCACCACGACCCCGGTCGGCAGGTGCGTGATCCGCACCGCGCTCTCCGTCTTGTTCACGTGCTGCCCGCCGGCGCCGGACGCGCGGTAGACGTCGATGCGCAGGTCGCTCTCGTTGACCTCCACGTCCACCTCCTCCGCTTCCGGCAGCACCGCCACCGTGACCGTGGACGTGTGGATGCGCCCCTGGTTCTCCGTCGCCGGCACCCGCTGCACCCGGTGCACGCCCGACTCGTACTTCAGCCGCGCGAACACGTTGCGCCCCGTGATCTCCGCCATCCCGCCCTTGAGCCCGCCGAGCCCGGTGTCGTCGTACTCCATGATCTCGAAGCGCCAGCCATGCGCCTCCGAGTACTTCTGATACAGCCCGAACAGCTCCGCCGCGAACAGCGCCGCCTCGTCGCCCCCCGCCGCCGGCCGCAGCTCCAGGATCGCGCTCCTGGCGTCCGCCTCGTCCTTCGGCAGCAGCGACAGCCGGATCTCGTGCGCCAGCGCCGGCAGCCGCTCGCGCAGGCCCTCCAGCTCCGCCTGCGCCAGCTCGCGCATCTCCGGGTCGGACAGCATCGCCTCCGCCTCAACCGCCTGCGCCTCCGCCGCGCGCAGCTCCTCGATCCGCGCCACAACCGGCTCCAGCTCCGACAGCTCGCGCGACGCCTTGGTGAAGGCCTCGCCGCTCACCCCGGTCGCCGACAGGTCCGAGCGAAGCTCCTCGGCGCGCGCCACGATCCGGTCCAGACGGGCGGCGGCGCTCACGAGCGGTCGCCCGCAAGGAAGCAAAGCCGGAGGCTCTGCCTCTGGACTCCGCTCAAGGCGAAGCCTTGAGAATCCGGTTTGATCAGCAAGGGGAGGCGACAGCCGTGCATGGAACTCAGGGACTGCCTGCTTCGGTGAATGGTTTCCAAAGGCCCTCGGCCTTTGGCGGGTCCGGGCAGAGCCCGGCCTTGCTTTCTCTCCTGAGCTGCACCGCCCGCACCAGCCCGAACACGCTGATCCCCGACCAGAACAGCTCGATCATCACCGACGGCAGGTTGAACGCGCCCACCAGCGACAGGCCGATCAGGATCGATCCCAGCAGGTTGCCCCCCGGGAATCGCCAGTCCGTCGTCGCCAGCCGCCCCATCTGGTTGAGCAGGTAGAGCCCGGAAATCAGCACCGCCCCCGCGACCCCGGCCGCATCCGCTGCCCTGGCCAGCACGCCCTACACCGCCGACGCGTCGGACACCTGCCGGCCGAGCAGCGCCGCAACCTCGCCCAGCGCCACCTCCCGCTGTGCGCCCGCCCTGAGGTCGCGCAGCTGCACGACGCCGCGCGCCAGCTCGTCCTCGCCCAGGATCACCGCGAAGCCCGCGCCGATCCGGTTCGCCCGCTCCATCCGCTTCTTCAGGTTGCCGCGATACGCCATCTCCGCGCGCAGCCCGGCACCACGCACCGCGCGCAACACCTCGACCGCGGCCGCCTCCGCCGCCTCGCCGACCGGGACCACGGCGACGACCTGCGGCCCCGCCGGCGGCGCGTCCATCAGCATCGACAGCCGCTCGATCCCCGCCGCCCAGCCGATCGCCGGCGTCGGCGGCCCGCCCATCTCGGCCACCAGCCCGTCGTAGCGCCCGCCGGCCAGCACAGTGCCCTGCGCGCCGAGACGCTCGGTGACGAACTCGAACGCGGTGTGGCTGTAGTAGTCGAGCCCGCGCACGATCCGCGGGTTCTCGCGGAACGCCACCCCGAAGCGGTCGAGCCCGCGCCGCACCGCGTCGTAGAACGCCTGCGCCGGCTCGGTGAGGTGCGGACCGATCACCGGCGCGTCGGACACGACCCTGCGGTCGCCCTCGTCCTTGCTGTCGAGCACCCGCATCGGGTTGCGCTCCAGCCGCAACGCGCTCTCCACTGACAGCTCGGCGCGCCGCTCCTCCAGGTACGCCACCAGCGCTGTGCGGTACGCCGCCCGGCTGTCCGCGTCGCCGAGCGTGTTCAGCTCCAGCACCACGCCGTCCTCGACGCCCAGCGCGCGCAGCACGTCGCGCCCGCAGGCGATGGCCTCGGCGTCGGCCATCGGCTCGGCGGCGCCGATCCACTCCGCGCCGACCTGGTGGAACTGCCGGTAGCGGCCCTTCTGCGGCCGCTCGTAGCGGAACATCGGCCCGGCGTAGAACACCTTCTGCGGCAGCGACTGTGTAAGGCCATTGCTGACCAGCGCGCGGCACACGCCCGCCGTGCCCTCGGGCCGCAGCGTCAGGCGGTCGCCGCCGCGGTCCTCGAAGCTGTACATCTCCTTGGTCACGACGTCGGAGGTATCGCCGAGGGTGCGCAGGAACACGCGCTCGTCCTCGAAGATCGGCGTCTGCCACTCGTCGAGGCCGTAGAGCCCGGCCACGTGCCGCGCCGTGGCGACGACGTGCGCATACCGCCGCTGCTCGTCGCCGATCAGGTCGCGGGTGCCGCGAACCGGCTGGAACCCTGCCATCTAGGAGACGCGGCCGGGAACACGCCCCGAACCCGCCAAAGGCTGAAGGCCTTGCGAAAACATGACCAAGGCTTTCTTAAGTTGTGTGGGTCCGGGGGCTCAGCCCCCGGCGGGTCCAGGGCAGAGCCCTGGCCTTCCTTACTCCTGGCCTTCTCTTACTCCGCCGCCGCCGACATCCCCTCGGTGAGCGCCTTCTTGGCACCCTCTTCCGCCTGGATCGCCGCGACCTTGGCCTCGACCTGCGCCACGATGTGGTCGACCATCGAGGCGCCGTCGATCGTATGGTCCTGCCGCCCCGCCGAGTACACCATGTGGCGGTTGTTGCCGCCGCCGGTGAGGCCCACGTCGGTCATCAGCGCCTCGCCCGGTCCGTTCACCACGCAGCCGATGATCGACAGCGTCACCGGCGTCTCGATGTAGGCGAGCCGCTCCTCGAGCTGCTGCACCGTCTGGATCACGTTGAAGCCCTGCCGCGCGCAGGATGGGCAGGAGATGATCTTCACGCCTCGGTTGCGCACGCCGAGCGTCTTGAGCATGT
>CAXSER010000018.1:0-18807 GCA_964236315.1 uncultured Acetobacteraceae bacterium
GGCCGCCTGCTTGCCCGGCTTCGGGGCCGCGCACTCCGCCTGCACCATCGGCCACGCCGCCGTGCGCAGCACCACGAGCCCGTCCGCGGACTCGATCGCCGAGACCCCCAGCGGCGTGTCCAGCGCCGGCATCGCCTGTCCCGGCGCCAGCGCCACGAACGCCAGCCGCCCGCCGTGCACCGCCCAGCCGGCCTGCGCGCCCGCCCCGCAGGCGTCCACGACATGCGCGCCCAGCGGCACGCCCAGCTCCGTGGTGCCCAGCGCGCCCAGCAGCCCGCCGAACACGTCCGGCGAGCTGGGCCGCCCCTCGGCCACCAGCAGGCTGTCCAGCGCCTGCGTCGCCGCGATCTGGAAGTCGCCCAGCTCGCGCGCCTTGGTCGCCGTCTGCAGCCGCGCCACCGCCGCGCGCGCGTTGACCTCGGCGCCGCGCAGCGCGTCGACCCACGCCGGCGCGTCCACCCGGTTGAGCAGCGCGTCGATGCGCCCGACCGTGCCCACCGGGTCCGCCGGCACGCCCGCCGCCGCGACGTATGCGGGGTCGTGCTCCCCGGCCAGGACGTTGGCCGCCTTCTGCGCCGCGGTGCGGTAGGCGGCAGGATCGGCCTCGTAGCTGTCCAGCGCGCCGATCAGCACGCCGCGCGCCGCGCGCAGGTCGGCCAGCGCCGCCTGTGCCACGGCATGGTCGTCCGCCGGCGTCGCGCGGGCGGGCCCGGCCGCGGACAGGAGGCACAGCGCGGCCGCACCGGCCATCAGGGCCGGGCGAAGGGCCGGTCGAACGAGGCGTGTCATCGGCGTATCCTTGCGGCGCAGGGACGAAAAAGCGGAAGGCCAGGGCACGATCCCGGCCTTCCTCCCGGAACGCTGTCCGGAGCCTACTGCATCACGTACGCATTGATCGTGGCGTCCGTCGCGGTGTTCTTCAGCTCCGGCACCTTCTGGTTGCCCGCGCCGCCCGAGGCCACGACGACGTAGCTCTTGCCGCCCGCCTGGTACGCCGACGGCGGCGCGATGATCGCGTTGCCGGTCTGGGCACTCCACAGCTGGTCGCCGGTCTTGGTGTCGAACGCGTCGAACTTGCCGTTCAGCTCGCTCGTGAACACCACGCCCGACTTCGTCACCAGCGCCCCGCCCACCGCCGGCAGGTCCATGTGCTTGCGCCAGCTGAACACGCCGCTGTCGATGCTGATCGCGTTCATGTCGCCGGTGTTCGGCCCGACGAAGGTCGGGAAGATGCCGCCGAGGTAGAACTGCCCGCTGATGTAGACCGCCTGCTGCGTCGACTTCCAGAAGCCGCACTCGTTGACGCTCGGCACGAAGAACGCGTTGGTCGCCGGGTCGTACGTCCCGCCGTTGTACTCGATGCCGCCGTTGGTGTTCGGGCAGGCCACGTTGCCGGCCGCCGAGGGCTCGGAGTTCTGGTTGTGCTGGAAGCTCGCCGCCGTCTGGCTCACCAGGTGGCCGTCGCCCGAGTCGAGCACCCAGAAGTTGCCCGCCTTGTCGCCGGCCGCGACCAGCTCCTCCTCCTGCCCGTTCGCCTTGCCGTGGAACAGAACCGGCGGCATCGACGGGTCCCAGTCGTGCGTGTCGTGCGCGATGAACTGGTGGTACCACTTCATCTTCGGCGTGCCCGCGCCGGAGATGTCGAGCGCCACCATCGAGTTGCTGAACAGGTTCGCCCCCGGTCGCGCCGTGCCCAGGAAGTCAGGCTGCGGGTTGCCGAGGTCGAGGTACAGCGTCTGCGAGGCCGCATCGATCGCCACACCCGACCACACCGACGCGCCGCCGCGCTTCCAGGTGTCGCCCGGCCAGGTGTCGTTGCCCGGCTCGCCCGGACCGGGAACCGTGTACCAGCGCCAGATCTGGTGCCCGTCCTTCGGGTCGAACGCCTGCACGTAGCCGCGCCCGCCCCAGTCGCCGTTCGACACGCCGATCAGCAGCATGTCCTGGTTGGTGGCGCTGTTGTGGTACGGCACCGGCGCCATCGTGTAGAAGGAGTTCTTCGGCTCGTCGACGCCGAGCACGTCCCACACCTTGGCACCCGTCGCCGCGTCGAGCGCCACGATGTGCCCGTCCAGCGTGCCCAGGAACACCTTGTCGCCCATCAGCGCCACGCCGCGGTTGCCCGCGAAGGCGATCACGTGCGGGCTGTCGACGAACTCCCACTTCTGCGCTCCTGTTGCCGCGTCGAGCGCGTAGACGTGGTCGTGCGCCGAGGTCACGAACATCGTGCCGTGCCACACCAGCGGCGCGACCTCCATCGGGCCGGGGTCGCTCACCTTGAACGTCCACGCCGGCGTCATCTTCGACACGCTCTCCGGTGTCACGCCCGGCAGGTCGACGTAGCGGTTGCCGCTGTACGCCTTGGCCGGAAGGATCCAGTTCGCGGTGTCGGTCGCGGCCCGCGCGTAGTCGCCCGCGCCCGGCCCTGTCGCCGTACCCGCCGCGGCGCCCGCGGCGGCCTGCGTGCCGGACGCCGGCGCCGCCGGGGCTGCGCCCTGCGACGGGGCCGTCGGGCTCTCGTTCGCCAGCGGCGCCGTCTGCGCCCAGGCGGGCGAGACCAGACAAAGGCCGAGGGCCAGGCCGGCAACCCCGCCCAGCAAGCTCCGACGTCGATCCATGGTCCTGTTTCCCCTTGCCGCGCCCTTTCCGGGGCGTCCCGCGCCGCACGCTTAACGGCACACCACAACGCTACGACCCGAACCGCCGCGTGTCACCCGCCCACGGCGCGGCACGATCCGGTCCAACCCGAGGTGGCACGCCCCCCGCATCTCGCAACCCGCGCACCGCGACGATCCGGTTCACCCCGGCGCGGCAGGCAGGCACCCGGTCCGCCCGCCTCCGTCGAGGCGTGCGAAGGCGGGCCTCCGGCGGAGCCGGACGCAGAGCCGCAGCCTTCCGCCCCCTGGGTCCCGGCCCGCGAGCCTCTCCGCCGCACGGCGCCCCCGGCCGCGCTCACGCCACGCGGAACCGCCGCGCTCACGCCACGCGGAACCCCCCGTCCACGTCGAGCGTCGCCCCGTTCACCATCGCCGCGTCCGCGCCCAGCAGGAAGCTGACCACCCCCGCCACCTCCTGCGGCGTGCAGAACCGCCGCGCCGGCACCCGCGCCAGCATCGGCCCAGACTTCCCCGGGTCCGACCACGCCGCCTCCCCCATCGGCGTCAGCGTGACGAACGGGTTGACCGAGTTCACCCGGATGCCCAGCGGCCCCAGCTCCACCGCCAGCACCCGCGTGATCGCGTCCAGCCCCGCCTTGGACGCGCAGTACCCCGCGTGCTCGGCGAAGCCCACCGCCGCCGCCACCGACGACACGTTGACGATCGCCCCGCCCCGCCCCCGACGCACCAGATCCCCCGCCACCACCTGCGCGAGCCGCAGTGGCGCCACCGTGTTGACCTCCAGCACCGCCCGCACGTCGCCCATGTCGATCGACAGCGCCGGCGCCAGCCGCGTGATCCCCGCGTTGTTCACCAGCAGGTCGAACGGCAGCACCGCCTCCACCGCGCGCACCGCCTCCTCCAGCCGCGCGAGGTCCGCCACCACCACGGCGCACCCTGTCTCCGCCGCCAGGCTCTCCAGGTCCGCCGGGTCGCGGCTCAGCGCCACCACCTCGGCGCCGTCCGCCACCAGCCGGCGCACCACCTCGCGGCCGATCCCCTTGCCGGCGCCGGTGACCAGCGCACGGCGGCCTGAATGCGGCATGATGTCCTCCTGAGGAAGCAAGGTTGAGGCTCTGCCTCAAACTCCGCCAAGGGCTGGGCCCTTGGATCGCCCTCCTAGAGTAACGGGATCAAAGGGTCCTTGGACCCTTTGCGGGTTCGGGCAGAGCCCGACCTTGCTTCCTAGGTATCGCCCGCCAGGGCGATCTCCTCCAGGGAACACCCCTCGCAGTCCACCCCGATGACCGCCTCCGTGGCCGCGGCGCCCAGCATCAGCACCGCCGCCACCGCATACCCCCCGCTGACCGCCCACGCGCTCCCGGTGCCGATCAGCGTCCCCAGCACGTACGGCGCGATGATGCCGCCGACCCCCGTGCCGATCGCGTAGAACAGCGCGATCGCCAGCCCGCGCGCCTCCAGCGGGAAGATCTCGCTCGCCGTCAGGTACGCCGACGACGCCGCGGCACTGGCGACGAAGAAGATCGCCGACCACCACAGGGTCTGCGTCGTCTCGGTGAGCATCCCCTGCCCGAACAGCACCGCGGTGATCGCCAGCAGCACCGCGGTCCCGCCGTAGGTCCCCGCGATCATCCGCCTGCGCCCCAGCGTGTCGAACAGCGGCCCCAGCAGCAGCGGCCCCAGGAACGACGCGGCCGCCAGCGGCAGGATGTGCAGGCCGATCTCCTCGTCCGGCACGTGGTAGAACGCCTGCATCACCATGCCGTAGGTGAAGAAGATCGCGTTGAACAGGAACGCCTGCGCCGCCATCAGCACCAGCGCCAGCAGCGAGCGCGTCCGGTAGCGCCCCAGCATCGTGCGCGCCACCGACAGCAGCCCCGAGCGCACCTGCGGGTGCGTTGTCACCGTGAACGGCGCCGGCGTCAGCATCATGCCCCGCGCCCGCGCGCTGCCCTCGATGCCGTCCATGATCCGCGCCGCCTCGTCCGCCCGCCCGTGCGCCAGCAGCCAGCGCGGGCTCTCCGGCACCCACTTGCGCAGCAGCAGCACGCACAATCCCAGCACGCCGCCGATCCCGAACCCCAGCCGCCACCCCAGCCCCACCCCCACGTAGTGCCCGCTGAGCAGCGGGATCGACGCCCCCGCCCCCGCCGCCGCCCCGATCCAGAACGTGCCGTTGATCGCGAGGTCCACCCGCCCGCGCAGCCGCGCCGGGATCAGCTCGTCGATCGCCGAGTTGATCGCGGAATACTCCCCCCCGATCCCCATCCCGGTGATCGCGCGGAACAGGGCGAAACTCCAGAAGTCCCACGCGCACGCCGACAGCAGCACGCCGACGACGTAGACCAGCAGCGTCACGTTGAAGATCGCCTTGCGCCCGACCAGGTCCGTCAGCCAGCCGAACGCCAGCGCGCCGATCACCGCGCCCGCGACGTACGCGGACGCGGCACCCCCGATCTGCGCCGTGGTGAGCGACAGCGTGCGGCTGTCCTGCAGCATCGGCCCGATCGAGCCCACGATCGTCACCTCGAGCCCGTCGAGGATCCAGGTGATGCCCAGCGCCGCGATCACCAGCAGGTGGAACCGCCCCCACGGCAGCCGGTCCAGCCGCGCGGGAATGTCCGAGCGCACCGGCGCCGCGGCCCCTCCCCGCTGCCGTTGCCCGGTCGAACTGGTCGTGAAAGCATCCATCGCCCGACGCTACCCACGACGTGACGAAAGCGGAAGAACCCCGCAACGCACCTGCACAATGCCCCTCGCCCCGGCATTGCCAGCCCCGCCCCGCCGATGCCAACTGCGCCCCACCCCGGCGCCGCGCGCCCCGCCGCACGGCCCCGCACCGCAGCAAAGGCAACCCCCATGGCAGCACCCGTCGCGCTGAGTCGCGCCACCCTGGCCGCCCTGCCCCCCGGCGTGCGCGGCCCCGCCTACGACCCCGCGACGCTCGTGCCGGGCATCGTCCACCTCGGCCTCGGCGGCTTCAGCCGCGCCCACCTGGCCCGCTACACCCACGCGCTGATGGACATCGACCCCGCGGCCCTGCGCTTCGGCATCGTGGGCGCCGGCCTGCTCCCCGCCGACCGCCGCATGCACGACAGCCTCGCCCCCCAGGACGGCCTCTACGCCCTGGTCGAGCGCGCCTCCGACGCCGAGACCGTCACCGTGATCGCCTCCCTGTGCGACGTCGTGTTCGCCGGCGAGGGCAGCGCCGCCCTGCTCGACGCCATCGACGCCCCCACCGTCGCCATCGTCAGCCTCACCGTCACCGAGCACGGCTACTGCCTAGACCGCGCCACCAAGCGCCTCGACCCCGCCCACCCCCTGGTCCTCGCCGACCTCGCCCACCCGGAGCGGCCGTCCAGCGCCATCGGCATCGTCGCCGAGGCCCTGCGCCGCCGCATGGCCGCGGGCCGCCCCGCCTTCACCGCGATGAGCTGCGACAACATCCAGCACAACGGCACCGTGCTGCACGACGCAGTCCTCGCCCTCGCCCGGCTGCGCGGCGAGCCCGCGCTGGCCGAGTGGATCGACGCGCACGCCAGCTTCCCCTCCACCATGGTCGACCGCATCACCCCCGTCACCGCGCCCGCCGACATCGCGGCCCTGGCCGAGCGCCACGCCCTCGCCGACCGCTGGCCCGTGGTGTGCGAGACCTTCACGCAGTGGGTGATCGAGGACCGCTTTCCCGCCGGCCGCCCCGCCTGGGAGCGCGTCGGCGCCCAGTTCGTCGCCGACGTCGCCCCCTACGAGTTCATGAAGCTGCGCCTGCTCAACGCCAGCCACCTCGCCGTCTCCGGCCTCGGCCGCCTCGCCGGCTACGTCACCATCGACGAGGCCATGGCCGAGCCGCTGATGACCCGCTACATGGCCGCCCTGATGGACCGCGAGACCGGCCCCACCCTGCCCGACGTCCCCGGCATCGATCTCGCCGCCTACAAGTCGACCCTGATCGAGCGCTTCGCCAACACCGCGATCAAGGACACCGTCGAGCGCGTCAACACCGACGCCCCCCTCAACATCCTCGTCGACCCCATCCGCGACCGCCTCCAGGCCAACGAGAGCGTCGACCTCCTCGCCCTCGCGCTGGCCGCCTGGCTCCGCCGCGTCCGCGGCGAGGACGAGCAGGGCGCGCCCATCGACGTCCGCCACCCCCTCGCCGCCCTGCTCCGCGACAAGGCGGTCGAGGGCGGCCCCGACCCCCGCCCCCTGCTCGGCATCGCCGCCCTGTTCGGCGACACCGGCGCCGACCCGCGCCTGGTCGAGGCCACCGCGCACTGGCTGGAGTCCCTGTACCGCGTCGGCAGCCGGCAGACACTCGCGGAGGCGGCGCGAACCCTGGGGTTCTGAGGAAGCAAGGTTGAGGCTCTGCCTCAAACTCCGCCAAGGGCCGGGCCCTTGGATCGCCTTCTCTTAAGTCAAAGGGATCAAAGGGTCCTCGGACCCTTTGCGGGTTTGGGCAGAGCCCATGCTTGCTTCCCCGCAACGACTTTCATGCTGCGCCGCAACACCCCCGATACGAGTTGACCCCGCCCTGTTGCGGTGACAGCGTACACGCAACCAAGGGCGCCGCGCCAAAGCGGCCCGCCACGTTCGGGAGACGCGCCATCACCATCCGTCGCATCCGCGGCCTGCTCGCCGCCACGGCCCTGACTCCTGCGCTCTGCCTCGCCGGGCCTGCGCTTGCGGACTCCACCATCACCATCGCCACCGTGAACAACGGCGACATGGTGGTGATGCAGAAGCTCTCCCCCGCGTTCGAGAAGCTGCATCCTGACATCCACCTCAAGTGGGTGGTGCTGGAGGAGAACGTGCTGCGCCAGCGCGTGACCACCGACATCGCCACCCACGCCGGCCAGTTCGACGTCATGACCATCGGCAACTACGAGGTGCCGATCTGGGGCAGGCAGGGCTGGCTGGAGCCGATGGACGCCCTGCCCGCGAGCTACGACACGGCGGACCTGCTCAAGGCCGTGCGCGAAGGCCTCACCGTGGACGGCAAGCTGTACGCCCTGCCGTTCTACGCAGAGAGCGCCATGACGTACTACCGCACCGACCTCTTCGAGAAGGCCGGCCTGAAGATGCCCGCCGCCCCCACCTACGAGCAGATCCGCGGCTTCGCCGACAAGATCACCGACAGGCCGAACCAGGTCTACGGCATGTGCCTGCGCGGCAAGCCCGGCTGGGGCGAGAACATGGCCTATGTCACATCGCTGGTGAATGCGTTCGGCGGCCAGTGGTTCACCGACGGCTGGAAGACCGCGATCGACACGCCGGAGTGGAACCACGCCGTCACCTACTACGACGACATCCTCAAGGCCGACGGCCCGCCCGGCGCCACCTCAAACGGCTTCAACGAGACCCTGGCGCTGTTCGGCAGCGGCCACTGCGGCATGTGGATCGACGCCACCGTCGCCGGCGGCCTGCTCTACGACAAGAAGCAGTCCAGCGTCGCCGACAAGGTGGGCTTCGCGCCCATGCCGACCGGCAGCTTCGCCGGCGCGCCGACCTGGCTGTGGAGCTGGAACCTCGGCATCCCCGCCTCCTCGAAGCAGAAGGACGCGGCCAGGACCTTCGCCGCCTGGGCCACGTCCAAGGAGTACGTGAACCTGGTCGCGAAGGAGAACGGCTGGGTCGCGGTGCCGCCGGGCACGCGCCAGTCCACCTACGACAACCCCGAGTACAAGAAGGTCGCCCCCTTCGCCGCCTTCGTCGAGACGGCGATCGAGAACTCCCACGCCGAGGGCCAGACCCGCGAGCCCCGGCCGTACACCGGCGCGCAGTTCGCCTCGATCCCCGAGTTCCAGGGCATCGGCACCCAGGTCGGCCAGACCATCGCCGCAACGCTGAGCGGCCAGAGCACCGTCGACGCGGCGCTGAAGGCCGCGCAGTCCGCGACCGAACGCACCATGCGCCAGGCCGGCTACCCGAAGAAGTAGCCGCCATGGACACAGCCATCGCCCCGACCGTGCCCGCCGTCCTGCCCGCAGACGCGCCGGCACGCCGGCCGGGCTCGCTGCTCGTCGTGCCCTCGGTGGTCGTCCTGCTCGCCTGGATGATCGTGCCGCTGGTGATGACGCTGTGGTTCTCGGCGCTGCGCTACAACCTGCTCGACCCAAGCACCGAAGGCTTCGCCGGCCTCGACAACTACCGCTTCCTGGTCACCGACCCCGACTTCTGGGCCTCGCTGGTCAACACGCTCGTCCTCGTCGGCTCCGTGCTGGCGATCACCGTGTGCGCCGGCACCCTGCTCGCCGTGCTGTTCGACCAGCCGTTCCCCGGCCACAAGATCGCCCGCCTGCTGGCGATCTCGCCGTTCTTCATCATGCCGACCGTCGCCGCGCTGATCTGGAAGAACCTACTGATGCACCCGATCTACGGGGTGTTCGGCGCGCTCGCCACCGCGTTCGGCGTCGAGCCCGTCGACTGGTTCGCGCAGTTCCCGATGCTCTCGGTGATCGCCATCGTGTCTTGGGAATGGCTGCCGTTCGCCATCCTGATCCTGCTCACCGCCGTGCAGTCGCTCGACCACGAGCAGCGCGAGGCCGCGCGCATGGACGGTGCCGGCGTCATCGCCCAGTTCTTCTTCATCACGCTGCCCCACCTGCGCCGCGCCATCAGCGTCGTCGTGATGATCGAGACGATCTTCCTGCTGACCGTATTCGCGGAGATCTTCGTCACCACCTCGGGCGGCCCCGGCAACGCGACCACCAACCTGGCCTTCCTGATCTACGCCCGCGCCCTGCTGCAGTTCGACATCGGCGGCGCCTCGGCCGGCGGCGTGGTGGCGATCGTCCTGGCCAACGTCGTGGCCCTGTTCCTGGTGCGCTCCATCGCGCGCCGCCTGGAGGTCTGAGGCCATGCGCGCCAGCCTCGCCAGCCGCGTCCTCGTCGCCGTCGGCGGCTGGGCCGTGGCCCTCGCCCTGTTCTTCCCGATCGCCTGGATGGTGCTCACCAGCCTCAAGACCGAGGTCGACGCCATCGCCACCCCGCCGCGCCTGCTCTTCGCCCCCAGCCTCGCCTCCTACACCGAGGTGCTCGGCCGCGCCGACTACCTCTCCTTCGCGCTGAACAGCGTCGTCGTCTCCGTCGGCGGCACCCTGCTCGCCCTCGCCTTTGCCATCCCCGCCGCCTACTCGATGGCGTTCCACCCGACGCAGCGCACCCGCGGCACCCTGCTGTGGATGCTGTCGACCAAGATGCTGCCCCCGGTCGGCGTGCTGGTGCCGATCTACCTGCTGTTCCGCTCGACCGGCCTGCTCGACACCCGCACCGGCCTGCTGGTCATCTACGCCCTGATGAACCTGCCGATCGTGGTCTGGATGCTGTTCACCTTCTACAAGGACGTGCCGCACGAGATCCTGGAGGCCGGCCGCATGGACGGCGCCACCACCTTCGGCGAGCTGTGGTACCTGCTGATGCCACTCACCCTGCCCGGCGTCGCCTCGACCGGCCTGCTGTCGCTGATCCTGTGCTGGAACGAGGCGTTCTGGAGCCTCAACCTGACCTCCTCGGCCGCCGCCCCGCTGCCCGCGTTCATCGCCAGCTTCTCCAGCCCGGAGGGCCTGTTCTTCGCCAAGCTCTCCGCCGCTTCCACCATGGCGGTCGCGCCCATCCTGGTGTTCGGCTGGCTGAGCCAGCGCCAGCTCGTCCGCGGCCTGACGTTCGGGGCAGTCAAGTGAGCAGGCAAGGCCAGAGGCTCTGCCTCTGGACTCCGCCAAAGGCTCGCCTTTGGAAACATCTCGAAAGGGTCTCCCTTTCGTGTGCCGGTCCAGGGCGGCTCGCCCTGGCGGGTCCAGGGCAGCGCCCTGGCCTTCCTTCCTTTTCCCTTCCGCACGGAGACGCACCATGGCGACGCTGACGCTGCGCGACCTGCGCAAGAGCTACGGCCCGCTGGAGGTGATCAAGGGCGTCGACCTCGACATCGCCGAGCGCGAGCTGGTGGTGTTCGTCGGCCCGTCCGGCTGCGGCAAGTCCACGCTGCTGCGCATGATCGCCGGCCTGGAGGAGATCACCTCCGGCGAGCTGCAGATCGACGGCCGCCGCGTCAACGAGGTTGGCCCGGCGGACCGCGGCCTGGCGATGGTGTTCCAGTCCTACGCGCTGTACCCGCACATGACCGTGCGGCAGAACATGGCCTTCGCGCTCCGCCTCGCCCGCGTCCCGAAGGCGGAGCGCGACCGCAAGGTGGCCGAGGCCGCGCGCATCCTGCAGCTCGAGCCCTACCTCGACCGCAAGCCCGGCCAGATGTCGGGCGGCCAGCGCCAGCGCGTGGCCATCGGCCGCGCCATCGTGCGCAACCCCAAGGTGTTCCTGTTCGACGAGCCGCTGTCCAACCTCGACGCCGCCCTGCGCGGCAACATGCGCATCGAGCTGTCGCGCCTGCACGAGGAGCTGGCGGCCACGATGATCTACGTCACCCACGACCAGGTCGAGGCGATGACCATGGCCAGCAAGATCGTGGTGATGCAGGCCGGCCGCGTCGAGCAGGTCGGCACGCCGCTGGAGCTGTACCACCACCCCGCCAACCTGTTCGTCGCCGGCTTCATCGGCTCGCCGCGCATGAACCTGCTGCCCGCGACCGTGGTGCAGTCCGGGCCGCGCGGCGTCGAGGTCGAGCTGGCCGGCGGCGCCCGCGTCACGGTGGCGTCGGATTCCGCCCAGGCCGCGCGCGGCGCCGCGGTGACGATCGGCATCCGCCCGGAGGCGCTGCGCGTGGCCGCCGACGGCGCGCTGCAGGGCGACGTGCGGCTGGTGGAGCGGCTCGGCGGCCTGACGCTGCTGCACCTGGTGCTCGACGGCGGGCAGCCGGCCACGGTGCAGACCGACGGCGGCGACACCACCCGCGCGCACCAGAGCGTCCGCCTCGCCGTGGACGCCGACGCGTGCCACCTGTTCGACGGCAGCGGCCAGGCGCTCGCCCGCCTGGCGCGGCATCCGCTGGCGGCGTGAGACAGCAAGGCCGGGCCCTGCCCGGACCCGCAAAGGGCCAGGGGCCCTTTGATCCCCATCCCTTAAGAGAAGCCGGTCCAGGGCGGCTCGCCCTGGCGGGTCCCCGCCTTCAAGCGATGGGGCAGGGCCCTGGCCTTCCTTCCCTTCCTCGACAGGACTCCCCCCGTTGTACCTAGGCCTCGACCTCGGCACCTCCGCCCTCAAGGCCCTCCTCGTGGACGACCGGCAGCGCGTCGTCGCCAGTGCCACGCGCCCGCTGTCCGTGCAGCGCCCCGCCCCCGGCCACAGCGAGCAGTCCCCCGTCGACTGGTGGGCCGCCACGCTCGACGCCGTGGACGCCCTTCGCCGCGAGCACCCGTCGGCGCTGTCCGCCGTGCGCGGCATCGGCGTCGCCGGCCAGATGCACGGCGCGATCCTGCTCGACGCCGCGGGCGAGGTGCTGCGCCCGGCGATCCTGTGGAACGACGTGCGCGCCACCGCCGAGTGCCTCCAGCTGGAGACGGCGTTCCCCGAGCTGCGCGCGGTGAGCGGCAACATCGCGATGCCCGGCTTCACCGCGCCCAAGCTGCTCTGGGTCCGCGCCCACGAGCCGGACGTCTTCTCGCGCACCGCGACCGTCCTGCTGCCCAAGGCGTGGCTGCTGTTCCACCTCACCGGCGAGCGGGTGGAGGAGAGGTCGGACGCGTCGGGCACGCTGTGGCTCGACGTGGCCGCGCGCGACTGGTCCGACGCGGCGCTGGCGGCCACCGGCCTGTCGCGGGCCGCGATGCCCCGCCTGGTCGAGGGAAGCGAGCCTGCCGGCACCCTGCGCCCCGAGCTGGCCGCGCGCTGGGGCATGGGCCGGGTGACGCTCGCCGGCGGCGCAGGCGACAACGCGGGTGGCGCCGTGGGCCTGGGCGCGATCCACCCGGGCGACGCCTTCGTCTCGCTGGGCACCTCGGGCGTGCTGTTCGCCGCCACCGACCGCTTCCGCCCGTATCCGCAGGCCGCGGTGCACGCGTTCTGCCACGCGCTGCCCGGCCTGTGGCACCAGATGGGCGTGACCCTGTCCGCAGCCGCCTCGCTCGCCTGGTGGTCCGGCGTCGCCGGCCGCCCGGAGCAGGCCCTGCTCGACGAGATCGGCGACACCGTCCGCGCCCCGAGCCCCGCCCTGTTCCTCCCCTACCTCGGCGGCGAGCGCACCCCGCACAACGACGGCGCGATCCGCGGCGCCTTTGCCGGCCTGTCGCACGACACCGGCCGCGCCGCGCTGACGCAGGCGGTGCTGGAGGGCGTGGCGTTCTCCATGCGCGACTGCCTCGACGCCCTGTCCGCCTCGGGCACCACCGTCGCCTCGGCCGACGTGATCGGCGGCGGCTCGCGCTCTCGGCTGTGGGTGTCGATCATCGCCAGCGTGCTCGGCGTGCCGCTGCACCGCCTGGCCGACGGCGAGCACGGCGGAGCATTCGGCGCCGCCCGCCTCGCCCGCATGGCCGCCACCGGCGAGGACCCCGCGTCGCTGTGCACCCCGCCCGCGCGCACGGAGACCATCGACCCCGACCCCGCGCTGTCCGCCGCCTACGCCGCGCGCCATGCCGAGTACCGCGCCCTCTACCCCGCCCTCGCCGGCGCGACACGCACGGGCGCCTCCGCATGAGCGACGCCCCGCACTCCCCCGGCGCCCGCCCGGCGCTCGACGGAAAGGTCGCCGTGGTGACCGGTGCCGCACGCGGCATCGGCCGCGCCATCGCCCGCCGCTACGCCGCCGAGGGCGCGCGCGTGGTGATCGCCGACCTCGACGAGCCCGGCGCCCGCACGCTGGCCGACGAGATCGGCGGGCTCGCCGTCGCCTTCGACGCGACCCGCCAGGACTCGATCGACGCCCTGATGGCCGCCACCGTCGCCCGCTTCGGCCGCCTCGACATCCTGGTCAACAACGCCGGCATCTTCGACCTCGCCCCCATCGTGGAGATCACCCGCGCAAGCTACGCCCGGGTGTTCGCAGTCAACGTCGAGGGCCTGCTGTTCACCCTGCAGGCCGCCGCACGCCAGATGATCGCCCAGAACGACGACGCGCGCGACGAGGCGGGCGGCGGCCGTCGCGGCGGCAGCATCATCAACTTCGCCTCCCAGGCCGGCCGCCGCGGCGAGGCCCTGGTCGGCGTGTACTGCGCCTCCAAGGCCGCCGTGATCAGCCTGACGCAGAGCGCCGGCCTCGACCTGATCCGCCACGGCATCACCGTCAACGCGATCGCCCCGGGCGTGGTCGACGCCGAGCACTGGGACGACGTCGACCGCCGCTTCGCCCGCCACGAGAACCTGCAGCCCGGCGAGAAGAAGCGCGCCGTCGCCGCCGCGGTGCCGATCGGCCGCATGGCGCGGCCCGAGGAGATCGCCGGCCTCGCGACCTTCCTCGCCGGCGAGGACGCCCGCTACGTCGTCGCCCAGACCTACGGCATCGACGGGGGCAACTGGATGGCCTGACGCCCCGCCGCACGCACCGGCGCCCCGGGCGCACCCGGCGGGACATGCCGCCGGGCCGCGGCCGCGGCGAAGCCCGCGCCGACACCCCGGGAGGATGCCACGATGAGCCGACCATGCTGATCCGCAGCCCGCAGCCCGCAGCCCCCGTGCGCCGCCCCCGCCCCGCGACCGCGCCACACGGCCCGGAGCTGGAGCTGGTCGAGGCGCCGACTCCCGGCTCGTTCAAGATCTGGTCGCACGGCTACCCTTACCGCACCGTGCGCTGGCACTTCCACCCGGAGTACGAGCTGCACCTGGTCACTGACACCTCCGGCACCTTCTTCGTCGGCGACCACGTGGGCAGCTTCGCCCCCGGCCAGCTGGTGCTCGTCGGCCCCAACCTGCCGCACAACTGGGTCAGCCACGTGGCGCCCGACGAGCAGGTCGCGCGCCGCTGCGTCGTCCTGCAGTTCACCCGCGGGTTCATCGAGGGCTGCATCGAGCGCTTCCCCGAGCTGCACCCGATCGAGCGCCTGCTCGCCGCCTCCGCGTGCGGCGTCGAGTTCGACCCCGACGTCGCCGCCGCCGCCGGCCCGGTGCTGCGCCAGCTGCTCGACGCCCAGGGCGCGCGCCGCGTCACCCTGTTCTTCGGCCTGCTCGACCTGCTGCTGCCCCGCGCCGACATCCCCCGCCTGGCGAGCGCAGGCTACCGCATCGACGTGCCCGGCTACATGAGCACCGAGCTGAACCACGCCCTGGCCACGATCGGGCGCAACCTCGACGGCGAGCTGCGCGAGTCCGACTTGGCCCGCTCTGTCGGGTACAGCGCGTCGAAGTTCTCCCGCAGCTTCCGCCGCCACACCGGCATGACCTTCGTGCGCTACGTCAACCGGCTGCGGATCGAGCGCGCCTGCCGCATGCTGCTCGACGACGAGCTGTCGATCACCGAGATCTGCTTCCGCATCGGCTTCAACAACCTGTCCAACTTCAACCGCCAGTTCCTCGAGCAGCGCGGCATCCCGCCCTCGCGATACCGCCACGACCACGGGGGAGCACCAGGCAGGAAGCAAGGTTGAGGCTCTGCCTCAAGCTCCGCCAAGGGCTGGGCCCTTGGATCGCCTCCACTTAAGAGAAGGCAGTCCAGAGGCCCGGCCTCTGGCGGGTCCGGGCGCAGCTGCCAAGGGTTCCGACGATCCACCTGGATCGTTGGAACGGCAGCGGAGGGAGGGCCCGGCCTTGCTTTCTTCACGCCGCGGCAGGGAGTCGCCATGGACGAGTTCGGCCCGATGATGCTTGGCAGCCGCGAGCGCGACATGCACTCGCCGCTGCTCTCCGTCGCCGCCCTGCTGGCCAGCGTGGTGCTGCTGGTGTTCGGCACCAACCTGCAGGGCGTGCTGCTGCCGATCCGCCTGCAGCTCGACGGCGCGTCGATGGCCCGCGTCGGCCTGCTGTCGTCGGGCTGGTCGCTCGGCTTCATGCTGGCCTGCCTCAGCGTCGGCCGCCTGGTCACCGCCGTCGGCCACGTGCGCACCTTCGCGGCACTCGCCGCGCTGAGCGGCTCGACCGCCCTGCTGATGCTGCCGCTGCAGCAGCCGCCGGCCTGGATCGCGCTGCGCGTGGTGATCGGCTTCTGCTACGGCGGGCTGGCGCTCATCATCGAGAGCTGGCTGAACGAGCGCGCCACCCAGGCCCGGCGCGGCGGCATCTTCGCCGCCTACATGACCGCGAACCTCGTCGCCTCGCTGGCCGGCACGCTGAGCTTCACCGCGCTCGACCCGCGCGGCCCGATGCCGTTCGTGCTCATGGTCGCGGCCGTGGTGATGTCGATCGTCCCCGTGGCGCTCACCCGCTCGCCGGTGCCCAGGCCGACGCGCCCGTTCTCCATCCACCTCGGCGAGCTGTACGCGATCTCGCCCTCGGGCGTGTCGGGCTGCTTCGCCGCCGGCCTGGTCAGCGGCGCGGTCGGCGGCCTCGGCCCGACCTTCGGCCTGGCGATGGGCCTGTCCAGCCACGGAGTCGCGGTGATGCTGGCGGCCTCCGTGCTGGGCGGCGCGCTGTCGTACTACCCGGCGGGGCGGCTGTCGGACCGCATGGACCGGCGCTACCTGCTGCTCGCCCTGTCCGCGCTCGCGATCGCCGCCTGCGCGCTGCTGGTGCTGCGCGGCGCCTCGCTGCGGCCCGCCTGGCTGGTGCTGGTGCTCGGCGTGTTCGGCTTCGCGCAGTACCCGCTGTACGGGCTGTGCGTGGCGTTCGTGAACGACCGCATCCGCGAGCGCTCCTTCGCCGAGACCGCGAGCGAGCTGCTGCTCACCTTCTCCGCCGGCACCGTGCTCGGGCCGGTGATCGGCGCCGCGATGATGGCGCACGGCGCGGGCAACCTGTTCGTGTTCGTGGCCGCGGTGCTGGCGCTGGAGTCGGCGTTCATCGCCTGGCGCCTGGTGCACTTCCCCTCGCCCGTGACCTGCCCGACCGAGCGCTGCGACTCGTTCGAGGCCGCGCCCAACTCCATGAGCGTGCTCAAGGCCCGCGGCGCCGGCCAGCGCTGAGCAGGGCGGTCCGGCCCGCGACTCAGGCGCGCGGGCCGGCCCGCGCCGCCAGTGGCGCACTCGGGACCGCGCCGCCCACGGCGCAGGCGGGCGCATGAGGCCCGCGCCGCGGTCCGGATCGTGTCGCCTGCGGCGGCGCAACGAACCCCGGTGTCACTCTCCTGCTACAATTGTCGGACAAATGCACGCCGGGGCCCCGCAAGGCGAAAGTTCGTCATGCCAGGACCGTCAAACCCGATAGTGTCCGCATACCGCATCCAGGGTGACAGAGATCAGCCGTCGCGGAGCGCGTAGCAAGGGAACGTTCCATCATGCCTGAGAAACGAATTCGTCCGCGCGCCGCGGGTCGAACCCGCCTCCGCCTCGCGGTGGCCGGCGTCGGCGTGGCGCTCGCCTTCGCGGCCCCCGCGCAGGCCCAGAACATCAACAGCGGCGTCAGCATCGGCCCCAGCCAGCAGCTCTCCACGCCGCTGACCCCGGGCAACCCGTCGCCGAGCGCCTCCTCGCAGGTCGACCAGCTGCTCGGCGGCCTGCCGGCGTTCGACGGCCCGCGCACCAGCCTCGGCAACCTCGGCATCGACGTCCTCGGCGACTTCATCACCGAGTTCGCGAGCAACGTCAGCGGCGGCGTCCACCAGGGCTCGACCTTCGCCAACCAGCTCGGCCTCGAGCTCGACGTCGACTGGCAGAAGCTCGCCCGCATCCAGGGCCTGTCGACCCACATCGTGGTGGTCAACCGCTCCGGCAGCCCGGACAGCGGCCCCGGCCTGATCGGCGACAACCTGCTGCCGGTGCAGGAGATCTACGGCGCCGGCGGCGACGTCGCCATCCACCTGGTCTACGCCTACGCCGAGGAGAAGCTGCTGCACGACCGCGTCGACATCGCGCTGGGCCGCATGCCGCTGGCCAACGACTTCGCCGCCTCGCCGCTGAACTGCAACTTCATGAACAACTCGCTGTGCGGCAATCCGAAGTCGCTGCCCGGCGGCGACGTCGGCTTCAGCTCCTACCCCGACGCGGTGTGGGGCGCGCGCGTGCGCGTCCGCCCGACCGACGACACCTACATCCAGACCGGCATCTACGCGACCGACCAGGACCTCTACCAGCTCGACCGCTTCCGCTCCGGCTTCACCTTCGACACCTCCAAGATCAACGGCGAGACCTTCCCCGTCGAGGCCGCCTGGCTGCCGACCTTCGGCGCGGACCGCCTGCCCGGCCACTACAAGCTCGGCTTCTCCTACGACAACGCCCCCATGAACGACTTCTACGTCGACACCAACGGCGCCCCGGCCACCCTGTCCGGCCAGCCGTACCGCACCCACAAGGGCCACACCCAGGCCTGGGCGCTGTTCGACCAGATGCTGCTGCGCCAGGGGCCGGGCGCCAACGACGGCATCACCGCGCTCGGCGGCTACATCCACAACGACCCCTCGACCTCGGTGTACGCGGAGCAGTACTTCGTGGCCATGCTCGACCGCTCGTTCTGGAAGGCGCGCCCGCAGGACACCATCGGCGTGCTGTTCACCTACCTCAACACCAGCCCGCAGCTCGCCCGCCAGCAGCAGCTCGACCTCGACTTCGGCCTGCCGATCGCCAACGGCGCCACCGGCGTGCAGCGCCACATGCAGGTCCTCGAAGTCAACTACGACATCCACGTCTACCGCGGCGTGAACTTCGAGCCCGACTTCCAGTACGTCTTCCGCCCCAACGCCGTGAACAACATCAAGGACGCCGCGGTGTTCGGCTTCAAGTCGCACATCGCGTTCTGAACCGCTGCGTCGCGTGCTAGGCTGCGGCGGGACCCCGGTCCCGCCGCAGCCAGCAGAGGATCCGCGATGGCCGACCCGAACCTCCCTCGCCGCCGTCTCCTGCCCGCCCTGCCGACCGCCTCCCGCGCCGGCGCCCTGCCGACCGCGGCCTGCCTCGCCGGCGCCGCCCTGACGGCCTGCGCCGCCCTGACCCCCGCCGCCGCGCAGGGCTTCTCCATGCACCCCAGCGAGGAGCTGTCGCAGCCGCTGCCGCACACGCGGCGCCACGCTGCCCCGCGACCCGTGCCCCGCGCCGCACGCCAGGGCACCCCCGCACCCGCCCAGGACGCACCACCCCACGCCGTGCCGCAGCCGGCCGCGGCCTGACGCAGACGGAGCGGGGGTCACACCGCGTTTCTGGGTAGGGGGAGGTCGTGGCCACTCCTGAGAAGACCCCCGACGGGCACCACGTGATCATCGACGGGCGCAAGTGGCGGGCGACGG
>CAXSER010000019.1:0-18327 GCA_964236315.1 uncultured Acetobacteraceae bacterium
CTCCCTTAAGCAAGGCCAGTCCAGGGCGGCTCGCCCTGGCGGAGTTTGAGGCAGAACCTCAACCTTGCTTCCCTACCCCGCCAGCTCCTTGCGCGCCGCCTCCAGCAGGGTCCCCAGCTCCGCAAGCCGCCCCTCCTGCAAATCGGCCAGCGCCCGCTCCAGCGTCTCCGCCAGCCGGTGCAGCGTCGCCGGCGGCGGCACCGACGCCTCGGCCTCCTCCGCGACTGGCACGGCGGCTTCGCGCACGGCGTCCAGCGCGAGCTGCACCCCGCGGCGGATCTCGCCGGCGTCCAGCGCCAGGGCGGCGCGGTGCGCACGCTCCAGCTCCAGCTGCGCGGTCTCGATCAGGCTGGCTTGGTGGTGGGTCTCGACGGTCATGGCGCTCTCCCGGTCCTGCGCCAGCCTACCCCGCCCGCCCGCCGCCGTCAGGTGCCACGCGCGACCAGCCACCCCGCTTGACGCCGGCGCGACCAGGCGCGAACCCGCCCTCGCGGCCGGCGACTCCGGCCGGGAGGGCCGCGCCCATGCTCAACCCCGACTCGCCCCTGTCCAGGCTGCTGCGCGCGCCGATGCGCCCCGGCATGGTGCGCTGGCTGGCGCTGCGCCCGGCGCGTCGCGGCGCGATGCAGGTGGCGGAGACGCTGCGGCTCGACCCCAGCTGCGGCGTGCAGGGCGACCACTACAGCAGCGCCACCAGCGGGCAGCGCCAGGTGACGCTGATCTCGGACACCGACCTGGAGGCGATCGGCCGCTGCCTCGGCCTCGCGGTGACGCCGGAGCGGCTGCGACGCAACATCGTGGTGTCCGGGATCAACCTGCACGCCCTGAAGGGCTGGCGGTTCCGGGTGGGCACGGCGGTGCTGGAGGCGACCGGCGCATGCCACCCCTGCTCGCGCATGGAGGAGACGCTGGGCGAGGGCGGCTACAATGCGGTGCGCGGCCACGGCGGCATCATCGCGCGCGTGGTGCAGGCAGGCGCCGTGCGGCTCGGCGACGCTGTCGAGCGCCTCGACGAGACACCGGACGTGCGCCGGCCCCCGCCACCCTGAAGGCGCCCGACACGAAAAGGGCGCCTTCCTGCGAAGACGCCCTTCCACGCTCCGCCGGGGACGACAGGATCAGTCGGCGGTGCCGGCCGTCATGCTGTCGACGCTGAAGTGGCCGCACCAGTCCTGGCTCGACACCACCGGCCACAGGCCGTGGGCCTCCGCGCTGGGCTGGGTCACGGGCGGGTTGAAGCGGCACAGGCCCTCGTCGGCCTGCGGCTTGGCGACGTGGTCGTCGAAGAACTTGCACTTGGTGCAGGCCATGTCCTGGGTCTGGGCCATCGACATCGGGGACTCTCCTGAAGGGGCTGGGACGCCGCGAGTGGCGCACTGCATTGCCGACATCCTGTGCTTCTTCTACGCCATACGCAAGTGCAGGTTGCGCGAGTTCTCGAAGAATCCGTCGAATTGTTCATGGATGCGAACAACTCGCATCCGCGCCAAGTAACGCGAGCCATTCGCAATTGCAAACGCACTGAGATGCATTCGCAGTCCGTCGCGCTGGACGACGCGGGCCGTGCGGGCGGATAGTCCGTGCAAAGAACCCCGGGAGGGCCTGATGTCCGTGCAGCTCAACCTGAACGGCCACGTCGCGAGCGTGAGCGTGGACGACCCCGACACCCCCCTGCTCTACGTGCTGCGCAACGAGCTCGGCTGCCACGGCCCGCGCTTCGGCTGCGGCCTCGGCCAGTGCGGCGCCTGCACCGTGCACATCGACGGCGCGGCCGTGCGCTCCTGCATCACGCCCCTGTCCAGCGTCGGCGACGCCAAGGTCGTCACCCTCGAAGGCCTCGGCACCCCGGAGGCGCCCTCGCCGGTGCAGAAGGCGTTCATCACCGAGCAGGCGGCGCAGTGCGGCTACTGCATCAACGGCATGATCATGCAGTCCACGGCGTTCCTCGCCACCAACAAGACGCCGAGCGAGGCCGAGATCCGCCAGGCGCTCGCCGGCAACCTGTGCCGCTGCGGCACCCACCTGCGCATCGTCCGCGCCGTGGCCCGTGCGGCGCACGAGATCGCCGGAGCCCCCGACCATGCTTGACCACATTCCCACCGGTCACGCCCCGGCCCCCGCGGCGGACGCAGGCCACGACGCCGCCGCACCCACGCGCCGCACCCTGCTGCGCGCCACCGCCGGCCTCGTCGTCAGCTTCGCCCTCGTCCGCCCCACCGCCGCCCAGCCCATGCCCGCCGGCCACGTCGAGACTCCCGCCGGGACCGCCTCCGCCCCCGGCGCCTCGCCCGCCGGCAAGACCGTGGCGCTCGACCAGGTCGACGGCTTCCTGTCGATCAACCCCGACAACACCGTCACGCTGTATTCCGGCAAGGTCGACCTCGGCACCGGCGTGCGCACCGCGCTGATGCAGATCGTCGCCGACGAGCTCGACGTGCCCCCCGGCCAGATCGTCGTGATCTCCGGCGACACCGCGCTCACCCCCGACCAGGGCCCGAGCTTCGGCAGCCTGTCGATCCAGAGCGGCGGCGTGCAGATCCGCCAGGCCGCCGCCACCGCCCGCCACGCCCTGCTCGACCTCGCGGCCGCGAAGCTCCAGGCCGTGCCGACCGCGCTCGCCGTCTCCGAGGGCCGCGTCACCGCCGGCCAGGAGAGCGTCACCTACGCCGAGCTGGTCGCCGACAAGTCTCTGTCCCTCAAGGTCGACCCCGCCCTGCCCACCCGCAACCCCGCGACCTTCAAGGTCGTCGGCACCTCGGTCGCCCGCGTCGACATTCCCGCGAAATGCACCGGCACCTTCACCTACATGCAGGACTTCCGGGTCGACGGCATGCTGCACGGCCGCGTGGTGCGCCCGCCGACCATGGGAGCCACCCTGACCGGCGTCGACGAGGCCTCCGTCCGCGACATCCCCGGCGTCGTGAAGGTGGTGCGCGACGGCAGCTTCCTCGGCGTCGTGGCAAAGTCTGAGTGGGCCGCCATCCGCGCCTCGCAGGCGCTGAAGGCGCAGTGGACCGACTGGGCCGGCCTGCCCGACCAGGACCACCTGTTCGAGCACGTCCGCGCCACGAAGGTGGACAAGGACGAGGTGACGTCGAGCACCGGCGACGCCGGCCTGGCCACGGACAAGGCCTCGAAGCGCATGTCCGCGACCTACGACTTCGCGATCCACACCCACGGCTCGATCGGCCCGTCCTGCGCCGTGGCCCAGGTCGTGGACGGCCACCTCACCTGCTGGAGCGCCTCGCAGGCCACGCACAACCTGCGCAAGTCGCTCGCCGCGATGACCGGCCTCGCCCCCGAGGCGGTGCGCTGCATCTACGTCGACGGCTCCGGCTGCTACGGCCGCAACGGCCACGAGGACGCTGCGTCCGACGCCGTGCTGCTCTCCCAGGGCGTCGGCGGCCAGCCGGTGCGCGTGCAGTGGATGCGCGCCGACGAGCACGGCTGGGACCCCAAGGGCCCGCCCACCCTGCTCGACATGCACGCCGCACTCGACGAATCCGGCAACGTCACCGCCTGGCAGAGCGAGCTGTTCACCCCCGACGTCACTGCGAAGAACGTCCCCCTGCTCACCGCCTCGCTCGCCGACAAGCCGCACGACGCCGGCATGAGCCCCGGCGGCGTCACCGGCGACAGCGCGATCCCCTACAGCTTCGAGAACGTGCACACGATCGCCCACCGCCTCGCCGACACCCCGTTCCGCCCGTCCTGGATCCGCACCCCCGGCCGCCTGCAGAACACCTTCGCCAACGAGAGCTTCATCGACGAGATCGCCGCCGCCACCCGCACCGACCCGATGCAGTTCCGCGTCGACCACCTCAAGGACCCCCGCGGCCTGGAACTCCTCCAGCGCCTCGTGAAGCTGAGCGGGTGGGACAGCCGCCCCTCCCCGCGCACCGACCAGACCGGGGATGTCGCGCACGGCCGCGGCATGGCCTACGTGAAATACGAGATGGTGCGCACTTACATCGGCCTGGTCGCCGAGGTCGAGGTCACCCGCTCCACCGGCGCCATCCGCGTGACCAAGGTCTACGTCGCCCACGACTGCGGCCAGATCATCAATCCCGACGGCCTGCGCAACCAGATCGAGGGCAACGTCATCCAGACCACCAGCCGCGTGCTGATGGAGAACGTCACCTTCGACCGCGGCATGGTCACCAGCCTGGACTGGTCCACCTACCCGATCATCACCTTCCCCGACGTGCCGGAGGTGGTCATGGACCTGATCGACCGCCCCACAGAGAAGCCCTGGGGCGCCGGAGAGCCCTCTTCGGCGGTGGTGCCCGGCGCGATCTCCAACGCGGTGTTCGACGCGGTGGGCGCGCGGATGCGCTCCGTGCCGATGACCCCGGCCAAGGTGCTGGCGGCGATGAAACAGGCGTAGGCAAGGCCAGGGCGCTGCCCTGGACCCGCCAGGGGCAGCGCCCCTGGCGGGTCCAGGCAGAGCCCGGCCTCCCCTGTCTACACCGCCGCCGCGATCGCCCGCCCCAGCTCCTGGGTCGTCGCCCTCCCCCCCAAGTCCGGCGTGAGCGGCGCGTCTCCCGCCCCTACCACCCGCTCGATCGCCGCCAGCACCGCAGCCCCCGCCTCCGGCTGCCCGAGATGGTCGAGCATCATCGCCGCCGACCAGATCTGCCCCACCGGGTTGGCGACCCCCCGCCCCGCGATGTCCGGCGCCGATCCGTGCACCGGCTCGAACATCGACGGGTGCTTCCGCTCCGGGTTGAGGTTGGCACTCGGCGCCACCGCGATGGTCCCCGTCACCCCCGGCCCGAGGTCCGACAGGATGTCGCCGAACAGGTTGCTCGCCACCACGACGTCGAACCGTTCCGGCGACATCACGAACCGCGCGCACAGGATGTCGATGTGGTACTGGTCCGTGCGCACCCCCGGATACTCGCCCCCGATCGCCGCGAACCGCTCGTCCCAGTACGGCATGGAGTGGAAGATGCCGTTGGACTTGGTCGCCGACGTCACGTGCGTCCGCCCCAGCCTCTGCGCGAAGTCGAACGCGTAGCGCAGCACCCGGTCCGTGCCGCGCCGGGTGAAGATCGCCACCTGCTGCACCTGCTCGCTCTCGGTGCCCTCCCCGAAGCGCCCGCCGACCTGCGAGTACTCGCCCTCCGTGTTCTCCCGCACCACCCAGAAGTCGATGTCCCCCGGCTTCTTCCCCGCCAGCGGGCACGGCACGCCCGGCAGCAGCCGCACCGGCCGCAGGTTCACGTACTGCTCGAACTCGCGCCGGATCGGGATCAGCAACCCCCACAGCGACACGTGGTCGGGCACTCCGGGAAAACCCACCGCGCCGAGCAGGATCGCGTCGTGGTCGCGCAGCCGCTCGATGCCGTCCTCGGGCATCATCCGCCCCGTCGCCTTGAACGTCTCGCACGACCAGTCGAAGTGCCGCGGCGCCACGGCGAACCCGAACTTCGCGGCGGCGGCATCCAGCACGGCCAGCGCCGGCGGCATGACCTCGCGGCCGATGCCGTCGCCGGGGATCACGGCGATGCGGTAGGTCGTCATGGCGGGCTCCTCGCTGACCAGGCGCGAACCATGCCCGCCGGAGCGGAAGGAAGAAAGGCCAGGGCCCTGCCCTGGACCCGCCAGGGGCAGCGCCCCTGGACCGGCACAACGAAGCTCGGAAAGCGCCGGGGTCTGGGGGGCGGCCCTGCCTTCCTACGCCGCCGCCAGCCGCGCCGCCGCCCGCGCGCGCCGCTCGTCCTTGCGGTTCGGCCCGGCCTCCTTCTTCGCCGGCCTGTCCTTCTTCGCCAGCAGCACGCGATACTCGTCCATGTCCCCGTCGTATGGCCGCACGGTGCCGTCGTTGACCAGCCACAGCCGGTCCGCGATCAGCTCCACCAGGTGCGGGTCGTGCGTGATGAGGATGACCGCCCCCTCGAAGCTCCCCAGCGCCCGCACCAGCGCGTCGCACGCGTCGATGTCGAGGTGGTTGGTCGGCTCGTCGAGGATCAGCAGCTGCGGCGCCTCGCGCGTCGCCAGCGCCAGCATCAGCCGCGCCCGCTCCCCGCCCGACAGGCTCGCCGTCGGCGTGTTCGCCCGCTCCGCGTCCAGCCCGAACCGCGCGAGCTGCGAGCGCAGGATGCCCGGCGCCGCCTGCGGCAACGCCCGCCCCATGTGGTCCAGCGGCGACTCCGACGCCACCAGCTCAGCCTCCTGGTGCTGCGCGAAATACCCCACCCGCAGCTTGCCCGACCGCCGCATCGAGCCGCTGCTCGCCGCCAGCCGCCCCGCAATCAGTTTTGCAAATGTTGACTTCCCGTTGCCGTTGGCCCCGAGCAGCGCGATCCGGTCGTCCGGGTCGATGCTCAGCGACAGCCCCGACAGCACCGGCGCCCCGCCATACCCCACGCTGACGTCGTCGAGCGACAGGATCGGCGGAGCCAGCTTCGGCGATTCGGGGAACGCGAAGCGCGTCGGCGACGCCTCGATCACCGCGTCGATCATCGGCATCTTCTCCAGCGCCCGCAGCCTGGACTGCGCCTGCCGCGCCTTGGACGCCGACGCGCGGAAGCGGTCCACGAACGCCTGCATGTGCGCGCGCTGCGCCGTGACCTTCTCCGCCGCCCGCGTCTGCTGCATCGCCTGCTCGGTGCGGATGCGCACGAACTCGCTGTAGCCGCCGGGCGTCAGCGACAGCCGCCGCTGGTCCAGGTGCGCGATCGCGTGCACCGAGCGGTCCAGCAGCCCCTGGTCGTGGCTCACCACCAGCGCCGCGCCGGGGAAGCGCGCCAGCCACGCCTCCAGCCACATCGTCGCCTCGAGGTCGAGGTGGTTGGTCGGCTCGTCGAGCAGCAGCAGGTCCGGGTTGGAGAACAGCACGGTGGCCAGCGCCACCCGCATCCGCCACCCGCCCGAGAACGAGTCCACCGGCCGCAGCTGCGTCTCCGCGTCGAAGCCCAGCCCCGCCAGGATCGTCGCCGCCCGCGACGGCGCCGTGTCCGCGTCGATCGCCCCCAGCCGCTCCCAGATCGCCGC
The DNA here is from genome assembly GCA_964236315.1 of uncultured Acetobacteraceae bacterium. Classification (GTDB taxonomy): domain Bacteria; phylum Pseudomonadota; class Alphaproteobacteria; order Acetobacterales; family Acetobacteraceae; genus CAXSEF01. Next base: position 7,000 of record CAXSER010000019.1, read on the forward strand.
CACCCGGTCCGGCGCCACGTGCCCGCGCTCCGCGTCCGCCGCCTCCGACAGCAGCGACAGCCGCTCCTCGTCGCCCGCCAGCACCGTGTCGAGCAGCGACTGCGGCCCGGACGGCGCCGTCTGGCGCACCTGCGCCATCCGTGCGCGCGAGGACAGCCGGATGTCGCCACCGTCCACGCTGATCTCGCCGGAGACCGCCTTGAGCAGCGTCGACTTGCCCGCCCCGTTGCGTCCGACCAGGCCGATGCGCCGGCCCGGGTCGACGGTGAGGTCGGCCCCCTCCAGCAGCGTGCGGCCCGCGATGCGCAGGGTGACGGCGGAGATCGTGAGAAGGCTCATGGCGGGGGCTCCCGTGCGGCGTCCGGATACGGCACGCGCCCGTGCCGGGAGAGACGCGCTCCATGCCACGAAACCGGCCTGGCCTCAAGGAATCCTGCTGCACCTGCGAAGAGAAAAGCCAGGGCGCTGCCCCCTGCTTCAAGGCGGGACCCGCCAGGGGCGGCGCCCCTGGACCGGCGCAACTCCGAACCCGCGGCATCGTGCCCCCGGCCCCAAACGGATGGTTTCCAAAGGCCCTGCCTTTGGCGGGTCCAGGGCAGAGCCCTGGCCTTCCTTTGTCGCGCCCCCGCGCCACCTGCCCGTGCTAACGAGAGCCGTTGCACAGCAGGGACGCACCGTGACCGCAGCCAGCCGTACGACGACCGCCGCGGCCGCGCTGTTCCTGTGCGCCGCCGCCCCTGCCCTGCCCCAGGCTCCCTCGGTGAGCGTGGCGCCCGCCGCGCGCGGCACGCTGGTGGAACGCGTGACCCTGACCGGCACCGCGGTGGCCCGCGAGGAGGCGATGGTGGTGCCGCAGCTCGACGGCCTCGCCGTGACCGAGGTGCTGGCCGAGGAGGGCGACCGCGTGGCGCAGGGCCAGGTGCTGGCGCGGCTGTCGCGCGAGGCCGTGGACGCCTCGCTGGCGCAGAACGCCGCGCAGATCGCCCACGCCGAGGCCGCGGTGTCGCAGTCGCAGGGCCAGATCGCCGAGGCGGTGGCCAACCGCGTGCAGGCCGACGCCGCCTTCGCCCGCACGCGCGAGCTGATCGGCCGCGGCGACGCCTCGCGCGAGCTGTTCGAGCAGCGCCAAGCCGCGCAGTCCGTCGCCGCCGCGCGCGTGGCTGCGGCCCAGGACGCCCTCGGCCTGGCGCGCGCCGACTTGGCGCTGGCCCAGGCGCAGCGTCAGGAGCTGGCCGTGCGCCTCTCGCGCACCGAGCTGCGCGCGCCGGTGGCAGGGCTGGTGAGCCGGCGCATGGCCCGCGTCGGCGCCGTCGTCGGCGTGGCCAGCGAGCCGCTGTTCCGCCTCGTCACCGCCGGAACCGTGGAGATGGAGGCCGCCGTCCCCGAGGCGCTGCTCGCCCGGCTGCGCACCGGCCAGGCGGCGACGCTGTTCGTGGACGGCGCCCAGCGCCCCGGCCGGGTGCGCCTGATCTCGCCCGAGGTGAGCGCCGTCACGCGCCTGGGCCGGGTGCGCATCGCGCTCGACGCCGGCGCCGCCCCGCTCCCTGCCACCGGCAGCTTCGTGCGCGCCGAGGTCGAGGTCGCGCGCCGCGACGGCGTGCTGGTGCCGCTCTCCGCCCTGCTGTTCCAGTCCGACGGCCCGCACGTCGCCCTGGTGGCGCAGGGACCGGACGGCCCGGTGGTCCGCGTGCGCGCCGTCGCCGTCGGCCTGCGCGACGACGCCAGCGCCGAGCTGGATTCCGGCGTGGAACCGGGCGAGCGCGTGGTGACGCTCTCCGGCACCTTCCTGCGCGACGGCGACCGCGTCACCCCGATCGCGCCCCCCACCGGCGACGCCCCCGCCACCGTCGCGGCGGAGCGCTAGGCCATGGCGTTCAACATCTCTGGCGCCTCCATCCGCAAGCCCGTGCCGGCGCTGGTGCTGTTCACCGTGCTCCTCGTGCTCGGCACCGTGAGCTTCCTGTGGGTGCCGATCACCCGCGCGCCCAACATCGACATCCCCGTGATCTCCGTCTCCATCACCGAGTCCGGCGCCGCCCCCTCCGAGCTGGAGACCCAGGTCACCCGCAAGGTCGAGGACGCCGTCGCGGGCGTCGCCGGCGTCAAGCACATCCAGTCCACCGTGACCGACGGCGCCTCGCTCACCGTGATCGAGCTGCGCCTGGAGATCAGCTCCGACCGCGCGCTGAACGACGTCAAGGACGCGCTGTCGCGCATCCGCACCGACCTGCCGGCGACGATCGAGGAGCCGGTGGTCGACCGGGTCGACGTGGTCGGCCAGGCGATCCAGACCTACGCCGCCTCCGCCCCGGGCATGACCCTGGAGCAGCTCTCCTGGTTCGTCGACGACGTGGTGGTACGCGACCTGCAGGGTGTGCGCGGCGTCGGCCAGGTCGAGCGCGTCGGCGGCGTCACCCGCGAGATCCGCGTGGCGCTCGACCCCGACCGCCTCGCCTCCTTCGGCATCACCGCGGGCGACGTGAACCGCCAGGTCGCGGCCACCAACGTCGACCTCGCCGGCGGGCGCGCCGAGCTGGGCGGCCAGGAGCAGGCGATCCGCACGCTGGCCGGCGCCGACAGCATCGCCGGCCTCGCCGACACCCGCATCGTCCTCCCCGGCGGCCGCGAGACCCGGCTGCGCGAGCTGGGCGAGGTCTCGGACTCCTTCGAGCAGCCCCGCCAGTTCGCCCGCCTCGACGGCAACCGCCCCGTCGTCGCCTTCGCCGTGCACCGCGCCAAGGGTGCCAGCGACGTCACCGTGGCCGCCCTGGTGCGCACCCGCATCGACGCGCTCACCGCCGCCCACCCCGACGTCTCCTTCACCCTGATCGACGACTCCGTGCGCGGCACCTACGGCAGCTTCCTCGCCGCCATGCACGCGCTGCTGGAAGGGGCCGCGCTCGCCGTGCTGGTGGTGCTGGTGTTCCTGCGCGACTGGCGCGCGACGCTGGTCTCGGCCACCGCCCTGCCGCTCGCCGTGGTGCCGACCTTCCTGGCGATGGAGGCGATGGGCTTCAGCTTCAACTTCGTCAGCCTGCTGGCGATCACGCTGGTCACCGGCATCCTCGTCGATGACGCCATCGTCGAGGTCGAGAACATCGTCCGCCACATCCGCATGGGCAAGACCGCGCGCCAGGCCGCGATCGACGCCTCCGACGAGATCGGCCTCGCCGTGATGGCGATCACGCTCACCATCGTCGCCGTGTTCGCCCCGGTCAGCTTCATGGGCGGCATCGCCGGCCAGTACTTCAAGCAGTTCGGCCTGACCATCGCCGCCGCCGTCCTCGCCTCCCTGCTGGTGGCCCGCCTGCTGACCCCGCTGCTCGCCGCCCACCTGCTGCGCGCCCACCCCGCCGAGGTCGCCCGCGACGGTCCGGTGATGCGCGGCTACGCCCGCCTGCTGCGCGCCACCCTGGCGCGGCCCTACGTGACGCTGCTGGTCGGCCTCGTGCTGTTCGCCGTCTCCCTGTGGTCGACCACGACCCTGCCCGCCGACTTCATCCCCGCCAACGACGACAGCCGCATCGTGCTGTCCCTGGAGCTGCCCCCCGGCTCGACGCTGGAGGACACGGAGGCCCGCACCGACGCCGTCGTCCGCGCCTTCCACGGCGTGGCCGGCGTCGACGGCGTCTACGTCGTCGGCGGCCAGACCCCAACCGGCGAGGGCAATGACGTGCGCAAGGCCAACATGGTCGTGCGCCTCGTGCCCAAGTCGCAGCGCGCCCGCACCCAGAAGCAGATCGAGACCGAGCTGAGCGGCCGCCTCGCTGGCGTCCCCGACCTGCGCGGCTGGTACGTGAACGACCGCGGCGAGCGCCAGCTCTCCATCAGCCTGCTCTCCCGCGAGGCCGCGCCGCTCGACCGCGCCGTCGCCGGCCTGGAGAGCGCCATGCGCCGCCTGCCCGGCTTCTCCAACGTCGCCGCCAACGCCGGCCTCGACCGCCCCGAGCTGCGCGTGGTCCCGCGCGGCGACGAGGCCGCCCGCTTCGGCGTCTCCACCCAGGCCATCGCCGACGCCGTGCGCATCGCCACGCTCGGCGACATCGCCGCCCTGCTGCCCAAGTTCCGCACCGGCGACCGCCTGATCCCGATCCGCGTCGAGGTCGCCCGCGCCGCCCGCGGCCAGGTCCGCGCGCTCGAAGCGCTCAGCGTCGCCGGCGCCACCGGATACGCCGTGCCCCTGCTCTCGGTCGCGCGCATCGGCTTCGGCCAGGGCCCCTCCTCCATCGAGCGCTACGACCGCGAGCGCCGCGTCGTTCTCGGCGCCGACCTCGCCCCCGGCATCCCGCTCGGCGCCGCCCTGGCGCAGGTCGCGGCCCTGCCCGCGTCGCAGTCCCTGCCCGCCGGCGTGCGCATCCAGAACGGCGGCGATGCGGAAATCATGGGCGAGGTGTTCGCGGGCTTCGGCGAGGCGATGGGCGTCGGCCTGCTGCTGGTGCTCGCGGTCCTCGTGCTGCTGTTCGGCGGCCTGGCGCAACCGATCACCATCCTGCTCTCCCTGCCCCTGTCTCTGGGTGGCGTGATCCTCGCCCTCCTGGTCACCGGCAACCCGATCAGCATGCCGGTGATCATCGGCATCCTCATGCTGATCGGCATCGTCACCAAGAACGCCATCATGCTCGTCGACTTCGCCATCGAGGCGCGCGCGCACGGCCTGCCGCGCCGCAGCGCGCTGCTGGAGGCCGGCTCCAAGCGCGCGCGGCCGATCGTCATGACCACGGTGGCGATGGTCGCGGGCATGCTGCCCTCCGCGTTCGGCGTCGGCGACGGCGGCGAGTTCCGCGCGCCGATGGCGATCGGGGTGATCGGCGGGCTGATCGTCTCGACGATGCTGTCGCTGGTGTTCGTGCCGTCGTTCTACGTGGCGATGGACGACCTGGCAGGACTCGCGGCACGGCTCGCCCGCGGGCGCCGGGTGGCGCGCCCGCCGGCGGAGGGGCAGCCTGCGGAGTGAGGCAGCAAGGTCGAGACTCTGCCTCGAACTCCGCCAAAGGCTCGCCTTTGGAAACCTCGACGAGGATCCGGGGACGCCCCGCCAGCCGGCGGTTTCGCGACATTTCCAGGCCGGTGCACGGGCCGTGGGAGCCCCAGAACTCGTCTCGCCTCCCGCCCGGCACGTCTTGACAGACATGAAACCGGGTAGTGAGGTAAGCGGATAATAACAAGGCTGTCGGGGAAGGCTCGTTGCCGATCCGGCCGGCCCGACATCCGCCCCGGGGCGGGCCGCACGCCGGCCCGGCCTGCGTCCAGAGCACCCACCTGCAGCTTCGCCAGGCTGGTCTGGCGCCCGGACCCGCGAAGGTCGTGCCAGCCGCAGGCGCCGTTCCCTCCCGCGGCCACAAGGGGCAGGATATGACCAAGAGACATCTCGCCGGGCTCGGCCCGATGCTGTGCGGACTTGCGGCGCTTCTCGTCGCGGCGCCGGCCTTCGCCAGTGCCGAGCATCCCAAGATCGGCTTCTCCATCGACGACCTGCGCCTGGAGCGCTGGGCGCACGACCGCGACTACTTCGTCGCCGCCGCGAAGAAGCTCGGCGCCACCGTGGACGTGCAGTCCGCCGACGCCAACGAGTCGCGCCAGACCGCGCAGATCGAGAACCTGATCTCGCGCGGCATGGACGTGATCGTCATCGTGCCGTTCAACGGCAAGGTGCTCGCCAACACGATCTCCGAGGCCAAGCAGGCGGGGATCAAGGTCATCTCCTACGACCGCCTGATCCTGGGCGCCGACATCGACGCCTACATCTCGTTCGACAACGACCGCGTCGGCCAGATGCAGGCGCAGGGTGTGGTCAATGCGGCGCCCACCGGCAGCTACTACCTGCTCGGCGGAGCACCCACCGACAACAACGCCAAGCTGCTGCGCGACGGCCAGATGAAGGTGCTCCAGCCCCAGGTCGATGCCGGCAAGATCAAGATCGCCGGCGCGCAGTGGGTCACCGACTGGAGCCCGACACTCGCCCTGTCGATCACCGAGAACGCGCTGACGTCGAACAACAACAACCTGTCCGGCATCGTCGCCTCCAACGACGCGCTGGCCGGCGGCGCGATCCAGGCGCTGGCCGCCCAGGGCCTGGCCGGCAAGACCGCGGTCTCCGGGCAGGACGCCGACCTCGCCGCCGCCCAGCGCATCGTCGCCGGCACCCAGACGATGACGGTCTACAAGCCGCTCAAGCTGATCGCCACGACGGCCGCCGAGATGGCGGTCAACATGGCCGAGGGCAAGCCGAACCAGTTCACCTCGAAGATGGACAACGGCAAGAAGCAGGTCGACACCGTCCTGCTGACGCCGATCGCGCTGACCAAGGCCAACGTCGACACCCTGGTCAAGGACGGCTACTTCACCCAGGCCCAGCTCGACGGCAAGTAGGCCAGCCCCGCTGACACGGCCCGCCGTCGCACGGGCGGCGGGCGCACGGCGCCGGGGAACGCGCGAGCGCCTCCCGGACCCGCCTCCAAAGGACACGCCATGGCAGCGTTCTTCGCCGATTTCCCGACGGTGCGGTTCGCCGGCCCGGACAGCACAGACCCGCTCTCCTATCGCTGGTACGACGCCGAGCGCGTGGTGCTCGGCCGCCCGCTGCGCGACCACCTGCGTTTCGCCGTCGCCTACTGGCACAGCTTCGCCATGAACGGCTCGGACCCGTTCGGCGCACCCACCCTGAAGCGCCCGTGGATGGACCGCCCCGACGCGATGGCGGCGGCGCGCGACAAGGCCGACGCCGCCTTCGACCTGTTCCGCGTGCTCGACGTGCCGTTCTTCACCTTCCACGACCGCGACATCGCGCCCGAGGGCGACGGCCTCGCCGGCTCGCTGCGCAACTTCCACGAGATGGTCGACTACCTCGGCACCGCGATGCAGGGCTCGAAGGCGCGCCTGCTCTGGGGCACGGCCAACCTGTTCAGCCACCCCCGCTTCATGTCGGGCGCCGCCACCAACCCCGACCCCGACGTCTTTGCCTACGCCGCCGCCACCGTGAAGCACTGCCTCGACGCCACGAAGACGCTCGGCGGAGAGAACTACGTGCTGTGGGGCGGCCGCGAAGGCTACGAGACCCTGCTCAACACCGACCCCGGCCGCGAGCTGGACCAGCTCGGCCGCTTCCTCTCCCTCGTCGTCGAGTACAAGCACAGGATCGGCTTCACCGGCCAGATCCTGATCGAGCCCAAGCCGCACGAGCCCACCGCGCACCAGTACGACTTCGACGTCGCCGCCGTGCACGGCTTCCTGCTGCGCTACGGCCTGGAGAAGGAGGTCCGCCTCAACCTCGAGGCCAACCACGCGCTGCTCGCCGGCCACGGCTTCGACCACGAGATCGCCATGGCCGGGGCCTTCGGCCTGCTCGGCTCGCTCGACGTCAACCGCGGCGACCCGCAGCTCGGCTGGGACACCGACCAGTTCCCCAACAGCCACCACGACACGACGCTCGCCCTCTACCAGATGATCCTCGCCGGCGGCATCGGCCAGGGCGGCCTCAACTTCGACGCCAAGATCCGCCGCCAGTCCATCGACCCCGACGACCTGGTGCACGCCCACGTCGGCGGCATCGACCTGTGCGCCCGCGCCTTCCTCAGCGCCGCCGCCCTGGTCGAGGACGGCCGGCTGCAGGCGCAGCGCGATGAACGCTACGCCGGGTGGGCCACGCCGGACGCGCAGGCGATGCTCGCAGGGCCGATGACTCTGGAGGCGATCGCGGCCCGCGCGGAGGCGGAGGCGCTTGACCCGCAGCCGCGCTCGGGGCGACAGGAGCGGCTGGAGAACCTGGTCGGGCGCTTCGTCTGACGGAAGGAAGGTTGAGGCTCTGCCTCAAACTCCGCCAGGGGGGAGCTTCCCTGGACTGGCTTTACTTAAAAAGCGCCAGTCCAGGGCGGCTCGCCCTGGCGGGTCCGGGCAGAGCCCGGCCTTGCTTTCCTACCCGTAGCGCGACACCGCCAGATCCTCGTGCTCGATATTGGGCCTCCGCTCCGACACCAGGTCCGCCGTGAGCCGCCCTGACCCGCACGCCATGGTCCACCCGAGCGTGCCATGCCCGGTGTTGAGGAACAGGTTCGCAAACTTCGTCCCCCCAACGATCGGTGTGCCGTCCGGCGTCATCGGCCGCAGCCCGGTCCAGAACTGCGCCTGCGACAGGTCGCCACCGCGGGGGAACAGGTCGCGCAGCGAGTGCTCCAGCGTCGCGCGCCGCGGCGCGCGCAGCCTGCGGCTGAACCCGGCCAGCTCTGCGGTGCCGCCGACGCGGATGCGGCTGCCGAGGCGGGTGATGCCGACCTTGTAGGTCTCGTCCATCACCGTGGACACCGGCGCCGCGGCCTCGTCGGTGACGGGCAGGGTGAGCGAGTATCCCTTCACCGGGTAGATCGGCAGGTCGATGCCCAGCGCCTTGAGCAGGAACGGCGAGTAGCTGCCCAGCGCGACGACGTAGCGGTCCGCGTGCACCAGTTCGTGCTCGGCGGCAGCGGGGGTGGCGACAGGGCGGCCGGAGACAACACCCCCCGGGGTGGGGACCGCGCCGGCCGGCGCGATGCGCACCCCGGTGATGCGCCCGGCCTCGTGGTCGAGCGCGCGGATCTCGACGCCGTGGCGGAACACGACGCCGGCGGCGCGCGCCATGGCCGCGAGGTTCTGGGTGAACTTGAAGGCGTCGCCGGTCTGGTCGCCGGGCAGCCTCAGCCCGCCGAGCACGCGGCCCGGCACCAGCGCCAGCGCGGGTTCGGCCGCCACGCACCCGGCCTCGTCGAGCACCTCGTAGGCGACCTGCCCTTCGTCGAGCACGGCGGTGTCGTCGTGCACGTGGTCGAGCTGCTTCTGCGTGCGGAACAGCTGCAGCGTGCCCTGCTGTCGCCCGTCGTACTCGATGCCGGTGCCGTGGCGCAGGTCGTCGAGGCAGTCGCGGCTGTACTCGGCGAGCCGCACCATGCGCGCCTTGTTCTCGTGGTAGCCCGCCTCCGTGCACTGCCGCAGCATCAGCACCAGCCAGCGGTACAGCGCGGGATCGGCGCCGGGCCACAGCACGAACGGGCTGTGGCGCATCATCATCCAGCGCAGCGCCTTGAGCGGGATGCCCGGCGCCGCCCAGGGCGCGGAATAGCCGGGCGAGACCTGCCCGGCGTTGGCGAAGCTGGTCTCCAGCCCGGCGTCCGGCTGGCGATCGAGCACGGTGACCTCGTGCCCGGCCTGCACGAGGTACCAGGCGGTGGTCACCCCGACCACGCCGCTTCCGAGAACGACGACCTTCATGCGCTCACCCCTGGCAAGGATCGCGCCACCGCGTCAGGCAGGCGGGGTGCCCGAGGCCGGATCATGCGCCGTGGCGACGGCGGACAGCCCGTCGCGGGCCAGCGCCGAGAGCGCCACGTCGTCCGGCCGCGCAGTGGCACGCGCACTTGCCGGCCGCGTGAGCTGGTCGACGTCGCGCACCGCGCCGCGCGACGCGCTGGTCGCCAGCGCGGCATAGGCCCGCAGTGCCGTGGACACCACACGGTTGCGCCCCACAGGACGCCAAGCATCGGCACCGCGCGCCTCCATCCGCGCCCGCCGCGCCGCCATCTCCGCGTCGTCGACCGCAACCCGCATCGAGCGCCGGGGGATGTCGATCTCGATCCTGTCCCCCTCCTCGACCAGCCCGATCGCGCCGCCCTCCGCCGCCTCGGGCGAGATGTGCCCGATCGACAGGCCGGAGCTGCCCCCGGAGAACCGCCCGTCGGTGATCAGCGCACACACCTTCCCGAGCCCCTTCGACTTCAGGTAGCTCGTCGGGTACAGCATCTCCTGCATCCCCGGCCCGCCCTTCGGTCCCTCGTAGCGGATCACCACCACGTCGCCCGCCGCCACCCGCCCGCCGAGAATGCCGTCCACCGCGGCGTCCTGGCTCTCGAAGATGCGCGCCGTGCCGGTGAACACGAGGTTCGCCGCGTCCACGCCCGCCGTCTTCACGATCGCCCCGTCCTCGGCGATATTGCCGTACAGCACGGCCAGGCCCCCGTCGCGGCTGAACGCGTGCTCGCTGTCGCGGATCACCCCGCCGGCCCGGTCCAGGTCCAGCTCGTCGTAGCGGCTCTCCTGGCTGAACGCCTGCGTGGTGCGCACCCCGCCGGGCGCCGCGCTGAACAGGTGGTGCGCCTCGGGCACCGCGGTCGGCGTGGCCACGTCCCACTTCGCCAGCGCGTGCCCCAGCGTCTGCGCGTGCACGGTCGGCACGTCGCGGTGGATCAGCCCGGCGCGGTCCAGCTCGCCGAGCAGCGCCATAATGCCGCCCGCGCGGTGGATGTCCTCCATGTGCACGTTCGCCACCGACGGCGACACCTTGCACAGGTTCGGCACGCGCCGGCTCAGCCGGTCGATGTCGCCCATCTCGAACGCGACGCCCCCCTCCTGCGCCGCCGCCAGCAGGTGCAGCACCGTGTTGGTCGAGCCGCCCATCGCGATGTCGAGCGACATGGCGTTCTCGAACGCCTCGAAGCTGGCGATGGTGCGCGGCAGCGCGGTGGCGTCGTCCTGCTCGTACCAGCGCCGCGCCAGATCGACGATCAGCCACCCCGCCTCCACGAACAGACGCCTGCGGTCCGCGTGCGTGGCCAGCGTCGACCCGTTGCCCGGCAGCGCCAGCCCGAGCGCCTCCGTCAGGCAGTTCATCGAGTTCGCCGTGAACATCCCCGAGCACGACCCGCAGGTCGGGCACGCCGAGCGCTCCATCACCTCGGCGTCCGCGTCGCTGATCGTGGGATCGGCGGCCGCCACCATCGCCGTGATCAGGTCCGCGCGCCGCGTGATCCCCGCGGTGGTGATCTTGCCCGCCTCCATCGGCCCGCCGGAGACGAACACGACGGGGATGTTGAGCCGCATCGCCGCCATCAGCATGCCCGGCGTGATCTTGTCGCAGTTCGAGATGCATACCAGTGCGTCCGCGCAATGCGCCTCGACCATGTACTCCACCGCATCCGCGATCAGCTCGCGCGACGGCAGGCTGTACAGCATCCCCTGGTGGCCCATCGCGATGCCGTCGTCGACCGCGATGGTGTTGAATTCCTTGGCGACCCCGCCCGCCGCCTCGATCTCGCGCGCCACCAGCTGGCCGAGGTCCTTGAGGTGGACGTGACCGGGAACGAACTGCGTGAACGAGTTGGCGATGGCCACGATCGGCTTGTTGAAGTCGCCGTCGCCCATGCCGGTCGCACGCCACAGGGCGCGGGCGCCGGCCATGTTGCGGCCATGGGTGCTGGTGCGGGAACGGTAGACGGGCATCGCTGGGTCTCCTCGGCGCTCGGGCCGGAGACTACCGCCGCGGGCACGTGGAAGGCCAGGACGGAGCAGGGGTGCGCGCAGGACAGG